>JANPGA010000197.1:0-3350 GCA_031423735.1 Bacteroidota bacterium
TTTTTGCAAGCATATACTTGGCCATTTTATTGCTTCTAAGAGTTGATTTTATGGGTAAATTTTATCAAGCTTATGTTGTAAGTAAAATTCCGTTTTTAATTGTGAATGGCATCCTTACAAGCTTACCAGTGGTCATCTATAATGATCAAGAAAATCTTGGAATACGCATTTTCACAATCCCATTGGATGATACCATTTATTCTTTTTTGTTAATTCTAATGACCATATCCTTAATGGAATTGTTTAGAAAAAAAAACCTTAATTAGTAATTTTCAGCATCCAATTATAGCTGTATTTTTTTGCAAACGAAGCTTTTTTAAAAATTAATCGTTAAAGAATTTGTCATTTTATATTACTACAAAATTTAAAACGTAGCGGAAAATTAGGTTTAATAAACCCCTTTTTAACGGTTTATAATTCCCAAGGTTTCGTTTTTAAGAAAAAAAATTATTGTGAACTAAAACTGTAACGTTTCATGATTTTTTTCGCATAAATGAAAGATCAAAAAACCATTCTTACCACTTATGTATTGCACCTCAACAATTCGAAGTATGAAAAACTCAATTCATTTTCAACTAAAACGATTTATTCTAATTTGCCTTATTGGCATTGGTATTGTCGTTGGCGGGACTCAACAACTTTATGCTACTCATGCTGCTGGATCTGATATTAAATACAGATGCTTAGGAGGTTTGCAATATGAAGTTGAAGTTACTTTCTATCGCGATTGCGGTGGAGTAGCAGAGCCAACAAATATTACACTGAACTATAAAAGTACAAGTGCAGGCGTAAATACAAATGTAACTGCTAATAAAATTTCGAATACTGGTCAAGAGATTACTGTTCCGTGCGCAAGTTCAACTTCTACTTGCGGAGGTGGATCAACAACTGGAATAAGAAAGTTTGTTTATTCTGCTACAGTAACTTTACCTTCGGCTCGTGCTGATTGGGTTTTTAGTTATAGCGTTTGTTGCCGAAATTGCGCCATCACAACCATTACAAATCCATGCGGATCAAACTCAACATTATATGTTGAAGCCACTTTAAATAACATTTTAGCACCGTGTAATAGTTCACCAACTTTTTCAAACATTCCAATTGCTTTCGTTTGTTTAGGACAAAGCTTTAACTTTAATCATGGAGTTCTTGATCCTGATGGAGATTCGTTAGCTTATCAATTAATAACGCCGAAAACAACGAGTACATCCAATGTAAGTTTTATAGCTCCTGCTACAGTAACTGCACCTGTTGCTTCGAGTACACCTTTTGTAATGAATGCAATTACTGGCGACTTGAATTTCACACCTAGCTCAGTCCAAATTAGTATCATGGCTATCCTTGTAAAAGAATATAGAAATGGTCAATTAATTGGAACTGTAATTCGTGATATGCAAATTTATACTACAGCTTGTAGTAATAACTTACCAACTGCAACTGGAATTAATGGAACAAACAATTTTAATGTTACTGTTTGCCCGAATCAACAATTATGCTTTACAATAAATACAGCCGACCTTGATGCAGCTCAAATTGTTAGTTTAACAACAAATAGTGGGATTCCGAATGCAACATACACTATAAGTTCTGGTAATCGTCCAACTTTAACTTTTTGTTGGACACCTACTGTGAATGATATTGATTTAAACACAAAAACATTTACAGTTACTGTTCGCGATAATGCATGTCCATCCAATGGAGTTCAAACTTACTCTTATAATATTTTAGTGCCGAGTCCATACTTTAACGTTACTAGTACTAATATTAATTGCAATGGAAGTACAACTGGATCAGCTAGTGCTTCGCCGGTTTATTCAGGTAATTATACTTACAATTGGAATACAACACCAGTATCAAATACAGCATCTATATCAAATGTTGGGGCAGGTACTTATACTGTAACTGTTACTGATGTTAGTGGTTGTAGTGCTCAACAAACTGTAAACATTACACAACCTTTAGGAATGACTTTGTCAGGTTCAACTACAAATCCATCTTGTGTTGGAAGATGCAATGGGAATATTGACTTAACTGTTAGTGGTGGCACCGCTCCTTATACCTATGCATGGAATAATTCTGCTACCACTCAAGATTTAACAAACTTATGTGCAGGTAGTTATTCTGTTACTGTAACTGATGCAAATAATTGCACGAAAACTACAAGCTTTACTCTATCGAATTCATTTACACTTAATGCATCTTCAACTGCTACTTCGGTTTCATGTTATGCAGGAAATTCCGGAGGAATAACCACTAATATTTCAGGTGGTACTTCTCCTTACACATATTCATGGAATAATGGTGCAACCTCACAAAACTTATCAAATGTATTGTCTGGCACTTATACAGTAACGATCACTGATGCAAATTCATGTACGATTACAACATCTTCACAAATAACACAACCGTCTGCTGCACTTTCAGCTACAACAACTACTACGGATGTTAAATGTTTTGGAAATGCAACTGGAGCAATAACTACATCTGCAACTGGTGGTACAAGTCCATATACTTATTTATGGAATAACGGCGCAACTAGTAGTGGATTAAATAATATTGTTTCTGGCACCTATACGGTTACCATTACCGATAGTCGTGGTTGTACAATAATCAAAACTAATGTGATTTCTCAACCTTTAGGAACATTATCAGTTTCAACAAACAAAATTGATGTTTTCTGTTTTGGTAATACATCAGGTTCAATTTCTACGAGTGTTTCGGGTGGAACAAGTCCCTATACTTATAATTGGAATAATAGCTCAACTGCTACAAACCTAAGTAATTTAGGAGCCGGAACTTATTCAGTTACTATTACCGATGTCAACTCTTGTACAACATCAACAAGTATTAACATTAATCAACCACTTGCAGGATTAAATGTAGTTGCCACACCTTCAATCGTTAATTGTTTCGGAGCAACAACTGGATCAGTGAGTATTGTTGTAACAGGTGGCACAAGTGCTTATGTTTACAATTGGAGTAATGGAGCAAATTCACAAAATATTTTAAATATTGGTTCTGGAAGTTATACAGTAACAGTTACTGATGCAAACAACTGTACTTCTACAAAACAGGCTACAGTAACTCAACCATTAGGAGCCTTAACAGCAACAAACATTAAAACAAACGTCTTATGCTATGGAAACAACACTGGTCTTGTAAACTTAACTGTTTCTGGAGGAACTAGTCCATATACCTATAACTGGAACAATAGTGCAACAACACAGAATATAAATTCACTTAATGCAGGAACATATAATGTAACTATTACTGATAGTCGTGGTTGCACAACTTCTTCTTCAGCAAGTATAAGTCAACCGGCTGCAGCATTAACCATTAACACTTCGAAAACT
>JANPGA010000198.1:0-2135 GCA_031423735.1 Bacteroidota bacterium
CAATTAATTTTTTTTTATTGTTCTTGTTTTCAGCAATAAACTTTGAATAAAAAAATGTTAAATCGTCATCGTAAAAGCCTTTTGAAGGTAGAAATGGAATGTCTATATTACTTATCGCCTCATTAGAAATAACTGTGCTAATTTCATTATTATCATATTTAAATATATAAATTGTATTTGAATTATTTAAAATATTTTGATTAAGCTGAAATACATTGTCACTTTTAAGTGCTTCAAGTTCGGTCTTGTTCAATTCACTTAGAAATTTACGCGTAATCTCAACATTAAAATCTCCATTTGAATATTTGACTTGAAACTGAATTTCTTTCCTATTCCTATTAAGGTCGAAAATGTATTCAGCTAAATTTACTTTTGGAGCCATTGTTGGATTTCTAATAGTAGAAATATTTACTCTCCAATCTGTAATACCTCTAAAATTTATCATCGAGGTTTTTGCATCTCTATTGATCAACAACATCTCAAGAAAAGAAGTCTTTCCTATATTGTTATTACCTACAATTAAATTAAATTGACCAATATTCGACAATTCAAAATCGCCGAATCGTTTAAAGCCATTTGTTTTAATAGAAGTATAATGATTATTACTCATGAACTAAGATGTGGTTAATTTTTTATATCTAAACTTCTTCATATCATTCCCACCCACTCGTTTCTTCTTATTCTCTTCGTAATCGGTATATCCACCTTCAAAATAATACACTTGTGAATCACCTTCAAATGCTAAGATATGCGTACAAACTCTATCTAAGAACCAACGATCGTGACTAATAATCACTGCACATCCTGCAAAGTTTTCCAATGCTTCTTCCAATGCGCGAAGGGTGTTTATATCAATATCATTGGTAGGCTCATCTAATAACAAAACGTTAGCGCCCATCTTTAAGGTCATTGCCAAATGAACACGATTACGTTCACCACCCGATAACACACTTAACTTTTTTCCTTGATCAACACCATTGAAATTAAATTTAGAAATATATGCTCGAGAATTTACCGACTTTCCACCAACTACCATTTGTTCAGTACCGCCAGAAATAATTTCGTAAACAGTTTTATCTGGCAACAATGAATCATGACTTTGATCTACGTAAGCAGTCACAACTGTTTCACCAACTTTAAATGAACCGTTATCAGGATTTTCTTGATTCATGATCATACGGAATAATGTTGTTTTACCAGCACCATTCGGTCCGATGATTCCAACGATTCCAGCTTGTGGTAATGAGAAACTTAAATTCTCAATCAACAAACGTTCACCGTATCCTTTAGAGATTCCTTCTGCTTCAATTACGTTCGTTCCTAAACGTGGTCCTGGAGGAATAAATAATTCCAATTTATCTTCTTTCTCTTTTGTTTCTTCATTCAACATTCGATCATACGCCTGTAAACGTGCTTTCGATTTTGCATGACGAGCTTTAGGAGCCATCTTCACCCATTCTAATTCACGCTCCAATGTTTTCGCACGACGACTTTCTTGTTTCTCTTCTTGTTGTAATCGTTTAGATTTTTGCTCTAACCAACTTGTATAATTTCCTTGGTAAGGAATTCCTTCTCCGCGATCTAATTCTAAAATCCAGCCAGCAACATTATCTAAGAAATAACGGTCGTGGGTTACCGCAATAACAGTTCCTTTATATTGTGCTAAATGATGCTCTAACCATTCAACACTTTCAGCATCCAAGTGATTCGTTGGCTCATCTAACAAAAGTATTTCTGGCTCTTGCAAAAGCAATCTGCACAAAGCTAAACGACGACGTTCACCTCCTGATAAAACATTAACTGGTGAATCTGGTTCTGGACAACGTAATGCATCCATTGCAACTTCAATTCGGTTATCCAATTCCCAAGCATTTGCTGCATCAATTTTATCCATCAACTCTGCCTGACGATCTATTAATTTCGTCATTTCATCATCCGTTAATGATTCACCTAGTTTGTTATTTACCGCTTCGTATTCGTTCAAAATATCAACGATTGGTTGAACACCTTCCATAACGATTTCGCGAGCAGTTTTTGTTTCATCTAATTCTGGTTCCTGCGAAAGATATCCTACAGCATAGCCTGGTGAAAAAACTACATCGCCTTGAAAGGATTTATCCAAACCAGCGATAATT
>JANPGA010000199.1:0-6351 GCA_031423735.1 Bacteroidota bacterium
TGCACGCTCTCTATCCTCCTGCTCCATCCCTCCATGAAAAATATCATGAAAGATCCCTTTTGCTTTTAACAATTCACTGATACGCTCTACCGCATCACGATGATTACAAAATACTAATGTTGGTTTATTTCCAACTTTACAAATTAATTTAAAAAGTGTTTCCAATTTATCTTTTCCTACTGATCGTACGATTGATAATTTTAAATCAGGAGCACTTGGTATATCTTTTAGGTAATTGATCTCCATCGAATTTTTTAAATCTGCGAAAGCAGGAATAACCTCCATTTTGGTTGCAGAAGTTAAAATTCGACGTTGAACTTTTTTAAGATTAGTTATGATAAACGACATTTCATCTTTAAAACCAAGTTCCAATGCTTTATCAAATTCATCCAACACTAAAAAACGAACATCATTAGTATCAAAACTTTCATTTCGTACATGATATGCTATTCGCCCGGGTGTACCAATTAATACTGCTGGTGGATCTGACAAATTATTTCTTTCCGTTTTTGTTGAATGACCACCATAACAGCAATTCACTTTATAACCCGTCGACATTAGCTTAAAAACCTGCTCAATTTGAATAGCTAACTCGCGAGATGGAACCAATATTAAAGCCTGAACTCCTCTCCTATCTTCATTAATACGTTTTAATAAGGGGAGCAAAAAACCTAGCGTTTTCCCTGAACCTGTAGGTGATAAAAGTATAATGTCCTTATCTTCTTTAGCAGCTTCCAAGGTAGTCTTCTGCATTTCATTTAAAGCTGTAATTTTCAAATTTTCCAGCACTTTCTCGATCTTCATTCTAATAAATTTTCTGCACGAAGGTAGTTAAACAACAAACGAGTGCAAATATAAAATTCATTATTAACTAGTTACAGGTGAAAAATCGAATTTTTCGCTTAAATTTTTTGATACTTAAAATAATATTTAGATATTTGCCTAATTATATAATGATATAAATGAATATTGCTTTTAAGGCCTTGGACGACCCTACTCGTCGAAAGATATTGGAATTGCTGAGGGAAAAAGATCTGACAGCAGGTGAAATTGCAGATGCCTTTGAGATTAGCAAACCTAGCATTTCCCATCATCTTGATTTATTGCGACAAGCTGATATGGTAGTTTCTATTAAAGAAGGACAATTTATTCGGTATTCTTTAAACACAACAGTATTTGATGGAATTATGAAATGGATTCTAGACTTATCAAAACAAAAAGATAATAAACCTCGAAAAAAATGAAAACAATAAAAAAGGAATTTATCAATTGGATATTATTAATCATTCCAATAATTTATATTACAATTAACTGGACAGCTTTTCCAGATAGAGTTCCGATTCATTTTAACCTTGATGGCGAACCCGATAATTATGCATCAAAAGTTGTAGGTTTAATCATACTACCAGGAGTAAATATTTTCACCTACATTTTAATGTTGATTACGCCTATCATTGATCCTCGTAAAAGTAATTATGCATTATTTATAAATAAGTATTCTATAATAAGGACACTTCTTCATTTATTTTTATGCATTGTAATTTTATTAGTTTGTTATTATTCATTAGGTCATAAAATTAACATATCTGAAATTGCAGGGTATTCACTAATTGGGATGTTTTTAATATTAGGAAACTACCTTGGTAATTTGCGTTCCAATTATTTTATTGGTATTCGTGTACCATGGACATTAGAAAACGAAGAAGTTTGGAATTTAACACATCGATTTGCAGGAAAACTTTGGGTTATTTCATCATTAATCGCATTAATTGCAATTTACATTTTCAAGAATAGTGAAATTATTTTGCCAATTTATATAATAACCATTGCGCTTGTCCCAATCATTTATTCCTACTTAAAATACAAAGAGATAAATCATAAAAAAGTTAATTAATAATTTATAAAATGAAACAAGTTATATATACTCTATTATTCTTATTTGCCAACAATTTAAGTTTTGCTCAATCTCGTATGACTCCAGAAGGAGCTGCAGCCGAAATTCTAAACAATCTAAATAATAAAGAATTTAAAAAAGTTACAGAACTATTTGACGAAAATATTGCAGCTAAATTAAATGATATAAAGCTTGGACAAGTTTATGCTTCATTGCTTGAGAAATTTGGATCTTTTAAAAACAGTTCCGTATTGCCATCAAGAAGGGAATTAGATGGTTCAATTATAGTTGATCAACTTTGTGAATTTGAAAACATGTCGTTGATATGTAGAATAAAATTTAATGGCCTAAATAAAATTAGCGCTTTACAATTTGTGCCGCCTAGTCCGAAATTAAGCTATAAAATTCCTCAATATGCAAAACCAGATTCTATAATTGAAAAAGAAATAGAAATTACCAGCGGTGAATATAAACTACCTGGCATACTTACAATACCAAAAAAGGGAAATAAATTTCCTGTAGTAATACTTGTACATGGATCGGGACCAAATAATAAAGATGAAAGTATAGGGCCTAACAAAATATTTAAAGATTTAGCTTATGGGTTATCGTCACTGGGAATTGCAGTAATTCGATATGATAAAAGAACATTAGTTTATGGCTCCCAAATGATGGATTTGCAGGATAAATTAACAGTAAAAGAAGAAACAACCGACGATGCAAAAGCGGCCATACAATTTGCAAAAACAATTAAAGAAATAGACAGTAAAAAAATCTTTGTGTGCGGTCATAGTTTAGGCGGAATGTTAGCACCTAGAATAGCTGAAGAAAGTCCGGAAATTGCTGGAGCAATCATTATGGCTGGAAATGCAAGACCACTTCCTGAATTAATTATTGATCAAACAAATTATTTATTGCATCTTGATGAATTTACTGCAGATGATCAAAAGAAATTAGAAGAAGTAACAAAGCAATGCCAACTTGCTATGAACAAGAATCTAACTTTACAAACATCAACTGAAATATTACCATTACAAACACCTGCTGCATATTGGCAATATCTGCAAAATTACAATCAAACATTAGTTGCATCAAAAATATCTGCACCATTGTTTATCATTCAAGGAAAGAGAGATTATCAAGTTACTACGAAAGAATTTGAAATATGGAAAGATGCTTTAGTTAATAAAAAAAATACTTCTTTTCATCTTTATGAAAAACTTAACCATCTTTTTATAGAAGGTCCGGGTGAAATAAGTACACCTTCTGATTATGAAGAACAAGGTAACGTTGCGCAGTATGTAATCGATGATATTTCGGCATTTGTTTTTAAAAATAAAAAATAAACTCCAACTAATTTTTACTTCTTTCGTAAAGAGAGATTGAAAACAAAATTAGGTTTTCAGGTGAATTTGATGTATCTTTGACAAATAATGGCGTTTTGCGGGCTATTGAAAATGTTTTCCGTAAAATAATTGAGACCGAAAATTTATAGATTTTTGCTGTTCAGCTCAATTAAAATCCACCTCTTAAATTGATAGCCTTTAGTCAATTTTTGCTGTTAATCACTCGTTGATTAGCAACGTTAAGCTCTATCTATAATGTAGTGCATGACACAAAAAGACTCTTTCTCATCAGGCTTTTGATTAAGGATCTTTCACTAAGAAAGCCGATATTAATTTATTCAACGAATGAACTTCGATCAATTAAATCTTATTGAGCCAATCCTCTTGGCTTTAAAAACAGAGGGCTACACTACACCCACTCCAATTCAGGAGCAAGCCATTCCAATTTTACTTCAAAAACATGACTTACTTGGATGTGCACAAACAGGAACTGGAAAGACTGCAGCATTTGCAATTCCAATTCTTCAATTGTTACATGAAGAACGCTATGAAGACAAAGGCAACAAAAAAATCAAAGCATTAATTTTAACTCCAACACGTGAATTAGCGATACAAATAAATGATAGTTTCGCTGCTTATGGGAAACATTGCAATCTTCGTCATGAAGTAATTTTTGGTGGGGTCTCACAACTTGCACAAACGAATTCCTTAAAAAAGGGCGTTGACATTTTAGTTGCAACCCCAGGTAGGTTACTTGACTTAATGAACCAAGGATTTATTTCATTACATCATATTAAATTCTTTGTACTTGATGAAGCGGATCGTATGCTAGACATGGGATTTATTCATGATGTTAAAAAAGTTATAGCGAAATTACCTGCTAAACGTCAAACATTATTTTTCTCAGCTACA
This sequence comes from Bacteroidota bacterium, assembly GCA_031423735.1. Classification (GTDB taxonomy): domain Bacteria; phylum Bacteroidota; class Bacteroidia; order AKYH767-A; family OLB10; genus JANXSD01. Next base: position 4,153 of record JANPGA010000199.1, read on the forward strand.
ATGCCAAATGAAATTCAGAAGCTTGCAGATTCGATATTACATCAACCTAAAAAAGTTGAAGTAGCACCTGTTTCATCTACAGCTGATACAATAGAGCAACATGTATATTTTGTAGAAAAGAAAGATAAAAAATCTCTTTTACTTCATTTACTTTCGAATCCTAAAATCGCTTCTGCACTAGTCTTTACTCGAACCAAACATGGTGCTGACAAAGTAGTAAAGGACCTTGTTAAAGCAGGGATAAAATCGGATGCAATACATGGCAATAAATCACAAAATGCACGTCAGAGAGCTTTGAACAACTTCAAAGATGGATTGTCGCGTGTTTTAGTTGCAACAGATATTGCTGCACGTGGAATTGACATCGATCAACTTTCACACGTATTCAATTTTGAATTGCCAAATATTCCTGAATCCTATGTTCATCGTATTGGAAGAACAGGAAGAGCTGGTGCAAGTGGAATTGCTATTTCCTTTTGTGATGAAGAAGAAAAAGAATATTTAAAAGATATTCATAAACTAATTGGAAAATCAATTCCTACAGTTACTGATCATCCTTATCCAATGAGTGATTACATGCCAACTCCAAGATCATCAACACCTGCAAAAAGCGGACATAACAACTCACAAAGAAGATCAGCTCCGCCAAGAAGGCCTAGCAATAATGATCGTCCGTGGTCGAATGATAGACGAGTTAAAAGTACGAATTAATTTAAATTAATATATCAATAAAAAAGCCCTCCGAATGGAGGGCTTTTTTATTGATATACTGAGAATTGGCATTTTTAAAAAATCTATCGTTTGTGTTTCCAACGGCGATGCGTCCATAACCAATATTGAGGTTCATTAATAATTTCTTTTTCAATTAAACTAGTAACAGTTTCTGTGATATAGCCGTGAGAAGTTTCCTTAGGATGTTCGCTTACAACAGAAAAATAAAAATTATAGTATCCTCTTTTTACTTTTTTTATAGTGCCATATAAAACCGGATAATTATAATCCTTTGCATATTTTTCAGCACCAAAAAGAGTTGGAGTATCTTGATTTAGGAACTTTAACCAATGAGATTTACCTGGGTGTCCTGGAGATTGATCCATTGCAAAAATTGTTGCAGTAAGTTCGCTTTTATATTCTTCAAAAACAGCTCTAACCTTTCTAGTACTTGCCATCACTAATCCAAATTTACCTCTACTTTTACGCATCTTCTCATCAAAAAAAAGATTTGTTAACGGGAGATACAAGGCGATAGCCTGATGTTTAATTTGCTTGTCGATTGAGGTTGCAATCCATTCCCAATTATTATAATGCCCTCCTGCTAAAATAATACTTTGATTTTTATCGTAAAAGCCATTTAGCAATTCAGGATTTAACAAAACCATTCGTTTAATTATAGATTTATCAGAAATAGTGAACGATTTAACACTTTCCACCATTATATCACATAAGTGTTTATAAAATAAAGAGGCAATCTGATTAATTTCCCGTTCTGTTTTTTCTGGAAAAGAATTATGTAAATTTTCAAGAACTACCTTTGTTCGATATCCTAAAATCCTATAAACAATGATGTACAGGAAATCAGAGATTAAATATAAAATTGGAAATGGAAATAATGAAATTGGAATTATTAGAAAATAATAAATAAAATAATTTATAACGATCATTTTGAAATTACTGAGATTTGAATTGTGATTTGGCAAAATTACACTTTACCATCTAAAACTGGGATTCAGAGTTAATTAGTTGACATTAAATCCTAAATATTAAGTATTAAATTTAATAATTAGTCCTTCAAAAAATCTTTAACCACCATTTTAACGAACTAATTAGAAATAATAATAAATACAAGTATCTGCTTTTCAATGTTTTAATACTTTTAGTGTTACCTTTTTTCAATAATCAGATTAATTAAAAAAATATTTGATCAAACTAATTGATAGAACATATTTTGAGTATCTTTGGGGCATTAATTAACTCAACAATTATTAAAAAATGAAAAAAGGTAAAGTAAAATTTTACAACGAAACCAAAGGTTATGGTTTCATCAATGACAGTGAATCAGGAGAAGACATTTTTGTTCACTCAACAGGATTAAAAGACGAAATTCGCGAAGGCGATGCTGTAGTATTCGAAGTTACTCCAGGAAAAAGAGGAATGAATGCAGTAAACGTACGCGTAGAAGCATAATTATTCAAACTCATT
>JANPGA010000200.1:0-3333 GCA_031423735.1 Bacteroidota bacterium
GAAATTATTCTAACAGAATCACAAACCAAAAAATCCCGAAGGGATGAAATTATTCTAACAGAATCACAAACCAAAAAATCCCGAAGGGATGAAATCATTCTAAAGAATCACAAACCAAAGAATCCCGAAGGGATGAAATCATTCTAAAAAATCACAAACCAAAGAATCCCGAAGGGATGAAATTATTATTTTATGGCAGGAACATATTCAAAAATCTATCTACAAGTAGTCTTTGCGGTAAAGGGAAGACAAAATCTTATCCATAAATCATGGAGAGACGATCTACATAAATACATTTCGGGAATTATTACTGCAAAAGGGCACAAGTCGATTATTGTAAATGGTGTTGCGGATCATATACATTGTTTTATCGGATTCAAACCAGCTATGGCTATCTCTGACTTAGTGAGGGATATAAAAAATAACTCTTCAAAATTTATTAATGAAAGTGGTTTTATTAAGGGAAAATTTGAATGGCAAGTTGGATATGGTGTCTTTTCTTATTCTCAATCTCACGTAGAACGAGTATATAATTACATTTTGAATCAAGAGCAACATCATACTAAGAAAAGTTTTAAGGAAGAATACCTAGAGTATTTAAACGAATTTGAAATTGATTTTATGAAGGAATATCTATTCGATTGGATTGAATGATAGTAACATTGTCTTGATTTAGTGCTGAGTCTTGATCAATTTTAAATTTATTATTATTAAATTAGCCATTATTTATTAGTTAGAAATGATTAACAACGAAACGAAAGAACGTATTCTCGAAACTGCTCGCATTGAAGAGGTTGTTGGAGAATTTGTGATTTTAAAACGTCGTGGTTCGAGTATGATTGGATTGTGTCCTTTTCATAATGAACGTACACCATCATTTACTGTTTCTCCAGCAAAGGGATTTTTCAAATGCTTTGGTTGTGGAAAGGCTGGCGACTCTGTTACTTTTATAATGGAACATGAGCATCTTACATTTCCTGAATCATTACGATATCTTGCGAATAAATATCAAATTGAAATTGAAGAGGAGGCTCCATCTCCTGAGATGGTGGAAGCACAATCGCAACGTGAAAGTTTATTTATTGTAATGACGTTTGCACAAAAATATTTTTCTGAAAATTTAATTAATACCAATGAAGGAAAAGCTATCGGATTAAGTTATTTTAAAGAAAGAGGCTTTACAGATGAAACGATAAAAAAGTTTGATTTAGGATATGCATTAGATAAATGGGATGGTCTTACTAAATCTGCTCAAGAGGAAGGATTTCAACTTGACTATTTAGTAAAGACGGGAGTAACTATTGTTAATGAAGAAAAAGTTTATGATCGCTTTCGCGGAAGAGTTATTTTTCCAATTCATAATTTAACAGGAAGAGTAATTGCATTTGGTGCACGAATTTTAAAAACAGATCCTAAGAGTCCTAAGTATTTAAATTCTCCGGAGACAGAAATTTATCACAAGAGTAAAAGTTTATATGGTATTTCACATGCTAAAAAATCAATCATAACAAATGATTCTTGTTTTTTGGTAGAAGGATATACTGATGTTGTGTCGATGCATCAATCAGGAATTGAAAACGTTGTTGCTTCATCTGGCACTGCATTAACAATTGAACAAATTCGTTTGATAGGTCGCTATACAAAAAACATTACTGTTTTGTATGATGGTGATCCCGCTGGAATAAAGGCTTCAATTCGTGGTATTGATTTGATTCTCGAAGAAGGAATGAATGTGCGTGTAGTTTTGTTTCCTGATGGTGAAGATCCAGATTCGTATGCGAAAAAAGTTTCGACTAATGAGTTACTTGCTTTCTTAAAAGAACAAGCTGTAGATTTTATAAGTTTTAAAACGAAGTTGTTATTAGCAGATACTGCTGGAGATCCAATTAAAAAAGCAAATCTTGTTCGTGATATTGTTGAAACGATTGCAAAGGTTCCTGATGCTATTTCACGAGCTGCGTATTTGCGTCAGACCTCTGTACTCATGGAAATGGCAGAGACCGTATTGTTAGGAGAATTGAATAAAATTTTAGCTAAGAGTTTAAAAAAGCAGCGTGATGATTTATCATTAGGGCAAGCAACAGTTTCTTCAAGTGTTTCTAATAACGATGATTTACCTGCTGATTTTTTCGAACCTTCTGAAGAAGAAATTTCTGCTGAGCTGGATACCTATACTCAAGAAGAAGAAATCATACGAATTCTTTTGCAATATGCCGATGAGTTATTTGTTCTTCCTGGTACTGAACCAGAACATCCTAATGCAGAGATTCCAACAATGAAAGTGAAAGATTTTATTGTAAATGAATTATCATCCGATGGCATTCATTTTTCAAATGAGGTTTATGCAGGATTGCTGGCGGAGTTTACTGTTCAAGTAGAACAAAATCTTGTATATGATGCTCATGTTTTTATTCAGTTGTTAGAACCTACCATAAAATCTACAGCTATTACTTTGGTTACTTCCACTTATGAATTAGCTAATTGGGCTGATCGAGGAATTCCTGTCCGTACTGATCGCCAGCAATTACATAAAGCAGTAATTGATCCAGTAATGTATCTTAAAAAGAAACAGATTTATAAGATGCGTAAGGAAAACCAAGAGTTAATAAAATTACGTGAAGCTACTGGATTATTTTACGATGATTTAATCGAACGTCAACGCGATTTAGAAGAAATTCAAAAGGAAATTAATAAATATACGAATACGGTTATTCAACGATAATTTTTAATCAAATAAAATTTTTTTTTATCTGAAATATTTTAAGTTGCTTCATTTGTCTAATATTGCATAATGAAAAAAGAGTTACCTAAATTTCATGAAACTTTTAATCCAATACTTAACATATTAAAGAATGGTGAAGTATTAAATCATCGTGATTTGTTAGTTAAAGTTATTGAAAAATATTACGCTGATTTGGAAAGCGATTTATTAGAACAAAGAACCAAAAGTGGGGATCTATTAATTTTTAATAGAATTGCATGGGGGAAAACCTATTTAAAAAAAGGGGGATACATAATTTACCCTGAAAGAGGTATGGTGCAAATAACTGACAAAGGAAAGAGTTCTGTTGATAAAGAGTTGTTACTAAAGGACGTTGAGGACGATAACAATTTTATGCTTTTTTACACAGATGAAAAGGATAAAGTAAATTCAAAAATAATTGAGGCTCATAACTCTTCACCACAAGATTTACTTGACGCGGGATTCACTGAAATTGAAACGCAAGTGAAAAGTGATTTATTGGAAAAATTAAAATCAATTGATCCGTTTTATTTTGAAAAGGTAATTTTAATTTTATTAAAAAAAATGGGGTACGGTGAGTTTACTGAGAC
>JANPGA010000201.1:0-9357 GCA_031423735.1 Bacteroidota bacterium
GTAGTTTCTGGTGGTTTTACCGTAAAATGTTTTCCATAACAATTATGGATGACATCTAAACGGTTTATTAGTTCAGGTAATTTGTTTAAGATTTTCGTTTGTTCAAAATTGGAAACAGTTATAACTCTTTCAGCTTTTTTAATAGCTATTGGTACTATAAATTTTCGATAAATATTTCCAAGTTTTTGATAGGTAGTTCCTCCTTTTAATTTATTCTCACTTTCAAGAAATATTACATCATGTAAAGTAACTATTTGACGGCATCCTGCTATTAAGGGTGATGTATTTCCAGTACTATGTAAAATATTAAGTCTGTATTTTTGAACTAAAAAAGGCAAAATTAATTGTTCTGCTATTGGTGTAATTATTTTTGGAATTCTTATAATTTTAAAGTTGGTTGTTTCATTTAAAACGGAATCATCAACATCGTCAAAACAAAAGATGAAATATTCATTTTGAGAATCCAACATTTGTAATTGTTTGATAAGCTCTAAAGCAACAATATCAATACCGTGCTTGTTTTTTCGAAAAATTCGAAAAGCTTCTATTCCAATTCTCATAAATCTTGGCTATTAAGCAGCTTGGTTATGTGTTTTTTTTATAAAATCACGATAAATCTCTTCATTAAGTTTTACCATCTTTTTTAGATCAAAATTATCATGAACAGTTTGTTGCGCTGCTAATCCTAGTTTGTTTCTGAACTCATTATTTTGATGAAGTTTTAAGATTGCTTCTGCAAGCGCATTAGGGTCTTGACAAGGAACTAGTAGCCCATTTATTCCATCTTGGATTGCTTCTTTACTTCCATCAACAGGAGTAGCAACAATTGCTTTTCTCATTGCCATTGCCTCCAGCATACCAATCGGTAACCCTTCCCACAACGATGGTAACGTATATATATCAAATGTATTCAATACTTCAGGAACATCCGTTCTAAATGGATGAAATTTAATCATGGATGTTACTCCTAAATCATTTGCCAATTGAACGGTTGCATCTTTTAAATCACCATCACCAACAAATAAAAATTGAATATTTTTTGTTTGCTTCGCAACTTCTGCAATAGCTTTAACCAATGTAAATGGATCTTTTTGTGTGGTCATTCTTACTAAGTAACCAACCACGGTTTTACCTTGTTCAATTCCCAATTCATTTTTTAAATCCGTCATTTTTTTATCAGGATTAAAACGATTTAGATCAATACCGTAATTAACAACTTTACTACGTTTCATGCTAAATCTTTGTATTCCATCACGCTGATTTGATTTTGAAACGCTTATCGTAAGATCAACTTTGTCAGTTAAATATTTTTCTGAAAGTTCACGAATTTGTCTGACTGGAAATTTTTGATCCTGATGAAAGGACCATCCATGCACTGTATAAATTACAGGTAATCCTAATGATTTAGCTGCAAATATGGTATTGCTTAAAGATCTTGTACCATGAGCATGTAGAATATCAATTTCCTCTTCTTTGAGAATTTTCTTTACTGCATTTATTGTTGTTAAATTAAATGGTTTTAAGGTTTCAACAACATACGTTTTTATTCCCAATGATTTCAGTTTGTCAACCATTGGACCATGTGTAAAAGAAAGTACAATAGGTTCAAATTCATTCTTATCAAGATTGCTTACTAAATCTAATACATGAGATTCTCCTCCTCCAATTTGACCTTGGCGTATAGTTTCTAGTATTTTTATTTTGCTGGTTGGGTAATTCATGATAATGAAATTTAAATTGTGTGATTTTCAAATTGTGATGAATGTGGTGTATGAATGAATTGTTTGTTAGCACCTTTAAGTTTAAAGATTGCTAGTACCATTACTAATATAGTTTTAGGCATTGATACTAATGCTAATGTTGTTTTTAAATTCCAAAATTGTTTTGGGATAGCTAAAATAAATGCGGAGTAATAAAGTACAGCAATTAGTAACCATGATTTAAATCCTAACAGTATTTCATCTGGAAAGAAGTAAGAAATAACACTCATTAAAAATAGCAATCCAATAAGTAGTACTTTTGGAACCAATGCATAGTGTGTTACTTTGTTTGCATAATCAAATTTTCCACTAAAGAATCCTTTAATAGCATTAAACCAATATTTTCTTAAATAGATAATTTGAGCCGAAATCCAACGCGTTCTTTGATTTGCAAAAACCTCCGATTTTTGAACTTTTTCATCTAATACAATTGCATCTTCTAAATAAGTAATTTTATGATTATCTCTAATTAATGTTAATTCTAATTCTTTATCAAATCCGCCTACAGCATCAATACCAGCCATTACTTGTTTTAAGTATAAATATGAAAATGCCATTCCAGAGCCTATAACACTTGAAGAAAATCCAATTGCTACTTGCCCTTTTCGCATGATGTGGTTGTTTACTTCCTCACTGATAGCATCTAGTATTGCAAAACTGGTGTTAGTATTTTTAGCAGCTCGATGTCCTTGAATTGCATAGCACCCTGATACGAAAGCGGCATTTATTTTATCTAAAAAGTCAGATTGCATGATATTATCAGCATCTAAAATAACAGCAATATCGTATTTGTCTGTAAGTTGGGAAAACGCCTCATTTAATGACTTAGATTTTGTACTTTTTTCAAATTTCACTTCAATTACTTTAAGTGGAAGTTTTTTAAGCTCTAAAATTGTACCTTCTTTTAATGAATCTGCAATTACTACTACATCATATTTATGAGAGGGATAATTTTGAAATAGGGCTTGTTTTGCTGTTTGTAATATTACTTCATCTTCTTTATAAGATGGCATGAATACAGCAATTTTCTTAAATTGATCTTTGTTGTCAAATATTTTCTTTTTATAAAAATGACCAGCTATTGAATAAATGAGTGAATACGCAACAGTGAATGCGCATACAATAAAAACAATACTTAAAATCAAGTTAATAATTAGCATAATATTTAGATTAAAGATTCATTATGATGTATATTTTTATGTGTGATATTCCAAAGCACTCCTTTGTAAAATGCCTTTAGCATATCTGTTTTTCCTTTAATTAAATAACTTACTGTGTTTTTAGGTATAGATACGAAAGTTAAAAAAGTTAAGCAAACAAAAAGCGTAAAACCTTTCACATTTCTTCTTAAGTATAAAATTCTATTTCGTGTAAGATAGTATGTTTTAAGTGTACTTCCTTTGCCAGTGGACATCGATTCTTTATGATAAATAGTTGATTTAGCCTCGTACCAAATGCTATATCCTGCACTTTTTATTCTTTCACAATAATCCATTTCCTCATAGTATAAAAAGTAAAGATCTGCCATTAGGCCAATTTCTTCAACTACTGATTTTCTTACCATCATTGCTGCACCATGCGCTCTGCTAGTTGACATTGATTCATTGAAACTACCATCATCTTGCATTCCAAATCCGATTGCTGTACCTCTTCCAGTATAAGGATTGATTGGATTGAATCCTGCAAATTGTAGCATCCCTGGTGTATGATGAAAAATAATTTTGGGAGATACTACTCCAATGGATTTGTTTCTTTCCATTCTTTCAACCAATGGTTCTAAAAATCCGGGAGCTACTTCAGTATCATTATTCAACATCAAAAAATACTCTCCTATAGCAGCTTTAAAACCTAGATTATTTCCGCCAGCAAATCCTAAATTATTTTCGCTTTGGATAAATGTAATCCAAGGATGGGATTCAGATATCAATGAGGGATTTTCTTTTGAAGCATTATCAATAATGATTACTTCAAAATTCGGATAGGTGATTTGCTTAAGTGACTCAAGCATTTCACAAGTTACTGCAGCACCATTGTAATTGATACTTACAATTGAAACTAGTGGAAGTTTATGCGATTGTGGATTCATCCACCTTCTTTAACGCACGCTTTTCTATAAAGTTACCAGCTAAAAACAAATAAACTAATGAGAAATACATTACCGATCCTGTTGGGAATTGTCCGAAAATTTGATTTCCATAACTTGCAAAACATATTCCGAATACTCCAGCATATAAGGCTGATAATTTCGATTTCAGTTCTGGGTCTTTTATTTTAAACAAAGCCATAAATCTATTTATCAGGATGAATAGGATCATTGCTAGATAAATGGTTAAACCTATAATGCCACTTTCAGCCCAAATTTTCACATACCAACTATCAAGCTGAAAATTAGCAAGAAATGTTCCTGGGGTAAATCTTGCTCCCCACGACCCCGCCGATCCAATACCTCCACCAAGTGGCCTTGTTGCTAAATAAATTTTAAGATTTGCTTGATTAGTTAACCTAGTTTGAAATGAAGCGTCGTTGGGATCTAATCCAGTTCTCATTCTTCGTATTTGATCATTGTTTTGACCAATATTTGTGTATTTCAACATTCCGAAAATCAAAGCACCTATTATAGCTCCAGGTATAATTATTTTCATATTATTACTTAATAGAAAATAGATTGCAAATCCTGTTATTACCACAAATAAAGCTCCTCTTGTTCCCGAAATCGACATTCCATAAAGGTTAATTAAACAAATTATTAAATATAATATTCTTTTCTTTTTTGTTACCGGACCCATAGCTAAAATACCAGCAACAACAGCTACGTGTGCTTGAGATGCTCCAAACTGTCCTGCGTCAGAATAAAAGGAAAAGACTCGTAATTTTCCGAATAGAATATGTGTAATCTTTGCACCATTTTCCATCCATAAATTTTCTGCAGCATCTAATCCAAAAAATAATTGACGCATTCCCCAAAAGGAAGCAATTGTAGAACAGATAAACCATATTTTAATAAATCGATCGCAATCTTCTTCTTTATAAAGTAAAAGAAAAATAAATGGAACAGTAACGATAAAATATAAAGAAACTCCTCTTACCGCGTAGAACCATGCTTCAAAACTTCTTGCTTCAGGGTTCACAATCTCAAGTACAGTATAAGCAAACCATACAAGCACGGCGTAAGTTAGTGGGCTATGTCCACCAGGTGATTCTGCATCTTTGCTTCTTCTAAAAAGTAATCCTAAAGCAATTACTAATAATAATATATCAACTCCTAAACCAAAAGGTGCATCATTATAACGAGTTAATCCATTTACCACAAAACTAAAAACAAACATAACCCATAAACCCATTTTTGGTTTTACAATTATAAATGCCAAGAATGTTAATCCGAATGGTAATGCAATGAATGCCGCAATAGTATTCATTCCTCCTGAAGTAAAAGCTTTTCCTAAAAGTGTAGCTAATAATACCAGTAAAATGCCAGTATATAGCTCACGAATTTTAAATTTATGGAGTAGAGGAACTACCAATTTTATATGACTTTAGCCTGTCAAGAACAGGTTGTATAATTTCAAGTAATGTTTTAAATCCTACTTTCAGAGTCTTTTTAATGGAATGATTCAAATATTTCCCAAGGAAATAATTGCCAAATATTACTCCTGTAAGGAAGGTGAGTATTGATACGGCTGCAACACCATAAATGTTACCAATAAAATGAATCGCTAAAAGGTCGCCAGTTACGTTAACTGCAAGCATTACCAGTACTTTAATGAAGTTTAAATAGGGCTTACCAATAATATCTAACGTAATTCCAGAAAATCGGTCGAGTGGAAGGAAGGCAGCATATACGGCAAAAATGCGTAAGATATTCGCCGAATCTGCATATTGTGCTCCACCTAACATTACAACTAATGGTTCAGCAAATAGAATACATCCTATAACAAGTGGCAAAAGGATAAAACTTAATAATCCTGTATACTTATAATAAATTGCTTTTAACTCTGTTTTATTTTCTGTTGAAGAATACTTTGACATTACTGGCATAGCCGATCCTACAAAACTTCTTAATGGAATTTCAATAACTTCAATTAATTTTAATGGAATAGCATATAATGCAACTTGTGCTGGCCCAAGTAAAAAACCAATTATTATGGTATCTGAACTTCTAAGTAAATTCGAGCCCATTAAAGTGCCCATACTGAATTTTCCAAAATTGAATAATTCTTTCACCATTTTTCGGCTTGCAAATTTTACCGTTTTTATCATCGACCAACCTGCCCACATTGAAATGGCGCTTGGCAATAAACCTGATAATATAAAACTTAACAAAACAAATTCAACTCTTCTATGTTCAAATATTAATGCAAGTAAAATGCATGTCATAAAACTGAGTTGATTTAACAATCGAATATAAAGAACTTTTTCAAATTCTGATTTTGCTTGCAGTAACCACGCTGCATAATTATAAGGAAGTGTAGTTAATGCGGCCAACCAATACCATTGGATAAATAATTTAAAGCCATGATTGGTTATTAAATCACCAAAGGCAAAGTATAGAATTAATGTAAACGCCGATAATATAAATGTTGCAATTAATGAGATTAACCATCCCGATCCTGAGACTTCTCCAAACTTTTCTTTTTCAGAGGATGCAGCAAAACGTATTAAGGATGTTGTAATAATTCCAGCTCTTAATAAATCTGCAAATACATAGGAAGTAAGGAACATGACCCAACTTCCCATATCTTCTTTGTTCAATAAACGTACTACCAAAGCTATACTTACAAACCCGAGAACGGCATTTGTTAAGTTTCCCGCCAATGATAAGGTGTGGCGATTCTTAAATAGTGATAGTAATTTTTTCATTTCTTAGTTTATGTTCGTTTAAAGTCAAAAGTTATAATCTTTTTCGCCAAACGTCGGAAATTACTTCTAGTTTTTGGTATTTCTCCAATTAACGTTTCCATTCTGTCAATTTCAACTTTGTTTAAAACAACAAAACTTTTTCCACTTGCATTTTTTGTAAAATTATTTAATGATCTTGAATCCGAGTCGCTCCATACTCGCTCACTATCTAGTAAAATTAAATTTAACATAGAACTTGTTAAAATACTTTCTGGTAGATTGTATTTGTTGAATTCGTTTAATTCTAAAATAATTATTGAATATTTAGTTGTATCAATTTTCTTTTCTTTTAGCCAATCATTAAACGAGTTAGATTTATTAAATGATGCATCATCATTATATGGAACAATAGTAACATTAGATTGAATTGCTTCTGATAGGGCATTTGGATTTAACCATAATATTTCACCTTCTCTTTCTGCTAATACTTTGCTTATTTTGTCAATGCAAAATGATTTCCCTTCTCCTTTTTTAATACTTCCAACAGTAATCAAGTAAGGCTCATTTGGTTTTCTGGTAATTGCTTTTAATTGAATTTTAATATTACTTGTAATTTGAGATAAGTTTGCACGATCTAGTTTATCAACTATTATTCGTTTATCTAATTTTTCATATTCTGGAAATGCACCCATAAATTGTAATCCAGTAAATTTTTCAGCTCTTCCTGGTGATTGAACTGTTTTTCCTAACATTGATTTTGCTATGATTGATGCAAGTGATAAAATGAAGGCAGCAACAAACGACATAATAACCATCATCACTCGTTTAGAAGCCAAAGGCTCTAAGGGTAAAAATGGTGCATCTGTTATTGTTAAGTTATTCGACATCTCTAAGCTTTGTTGTCGTAATTTTGCAAGGTTAAGTCCATGTAATACACTTAGATATTCCTTTTCGGCTACATCAACTTCTCTTTCAATTCTTTTTAAATTAGAACCTATTGGAGCTAGATCATTAAAAATTGTATCAAACCCATCAAGTCTTTTCTTTATAACTGCAACTCTTGCATTATTTTCTTCAACTGAAATAAAATTTTCTAACCAATCATTAAGAATATTACCTCTTGGAACACCTTCTGGCGTATTATTGAATTTATACTGTTTATCAACCTCATCCTTAATTTGACTTTTTATCTTCTCAGAATTTTTCTTTAGTGAATTCAAATTATCTGCATCTTCATTATATAATTCAGCATTTGCAATACTAAAAGATGTTTCGGAGAGTTGAGCTCTTAGTTTTACAATTTTATCATTAATTTCTACTAAGTTTTTCTTTAAATTTATCTTATCATCTATTTTTGCTAAAGCAGCCTTAGATGCTTCCAACGCCATTTGAGATTTTTGCAGATCCATTGTAACATCTTCTTTTGATTCTGCCACAAACTTAGCTTGCTCGTAATAGTTTATAATTTTATTTTGTGAACTATAGCTAAGTAATCGGTCTTCGCTTTTTCTTAGTTTTGCACCTACTAACGCCAATTGATCCTCAAAATATTTTACTACGTTACTTGTTTCACCACCTTTAATTCCTTTAAATCTTTTTATTACAACATCAACAATATATTGAAGTGATTGTTGGCAAACTGCAGGATCATTACTCTTAAAAGTTATGTCAATCATATCACTCGATTGCCTTCTTTGGGCATTCATTCTTGCACTAATATTTTCAAAGGAATAAATTTCCAAAGGTTCATTAAGCAATTCTACAATTTCGTTTTTAGGTTTTCCTCTTCTATAGCTTTCTATGCGTATATACGTTAATTCATCGGAACCTTTTACAGTTAGTTGCTTCCTTAAATTGTCTGGAATTAATTCTTTTAAATGATCAAAATTATCTTGTGATAATGATGGATAAGATGGTTTGTCTATTAATAAATGATGAGCTAGCAATCTCATTCCTACTTCCTCTATGGTTTCTCTTGATTTAATAGTCGCCATTAGGTTATCAAAGGCATTATTAACAGCGAAATAATCTACTCTATCATCTTCTCCTGAAGTAATTCCATAACCACTTGCAATACCAGTATAAACTTGAGTGCTGGATGTATATTCTTTCTTTGTATTTCTAGTTAAAAAAAATACAATAGCCGCCGTCATTAACGGGAAAATTACGAGTACTTTCCAGTATCGTAATATTAGTCTTAAAAATTCTAGTAAGCTCACTTTTTTCTAACGAGTGTATCGATTCTAACCCCAAGTAATTGTTCTAATTGTTGGTACCATATATAAAAATAACCTTTGTTAAGTTCATAGTCGGTATCTGCTTTTGATGCTACAGCTAATATTCCTGAATAATTTGAAATGGCAATATCACCTTGTTTAAATTCTTTTTCAGCCATATCAACCAATGCTCTTGAAGTTGCTTTCGCATTACTTGATACCATTAATACGTTGTGAGACGCCAACATGTTGTTATATTCGAAAATAACTTGTCTTTTTACTGTTAATTTCACTAAATCTCCTGTAGCTTTTCTTGATAATAGCTCTTCTTTAAATCCACTAACTCGATTATTTCTTGCAGAAAATAGATATAATGGAATATTTACATTTAATGCAATTCGATAACCTGTGTTTTTACTTTGTGATTGTGTTCCAACAGGCTCGTTATTAGAATTGAAAAATTGTGTGGAATTTCCTAATGATTGAACTCCAGATAAAAATACCCCATTCTGCCATTCTTTTTTGCCAACTTTTACTTCTTCCTC
>JANPGA010000202.1:0-6143 GCA_031423735.1 Bacteroidota bacterium
GTTTATAACTCGTACATCATAATCAACACCTGCAGCACGTAAGTTAGGACCAGTAAATCCATAATCCAATGCCATCTCAGCAGTAATAGGACAACACTTTATTGTGCGATCCATAAAAATTCTATTGCGTACTAACAGATCATCAAACTCTTTTAAGCCTGCTGGAAAATTATCTAGAAAATCATTTAATTTTTGCCAAGCAACTGGAGAGAAATCACGTTCCAAACCACCGATTCGTCCGATATTAGTTGTTAGTCTTGCGCCACATAACTCTTCAAATATTTCATAAATTTTTTCACGCCATTGAAAAATATATAAGAAACCTGTCATTGCTCCACTATCAACCCCAATAACAGAATTACAAATAATATGATCTGAAATCCTAGAAAGTTCCATGATGATCACTCGCAAATATTGAACTCGCTTTGGTATTTCAATCCCAGCAAGTTTTTCAACGGTCATATGCCAACCCATATTATTGATGGGTGATGAACAATAATTCAACCTATCAGTGATTGGCGTAATCTGATAAAAGGGGCGACGTTCAGCAAGTTTTTCAAAAGAACGATGAATGTAACCAATTGTAGGCTCTGCTTCAACAATGATCTCGCCATCCATCTTTAACACATTTTGAAAAATACCATGGGTGGCAGGATGTGTTGGTCCGAGGTTTAATGTTGTGTACTCTTTGGGTTGTATTACTGTATAATTGTTTGACATTCTGTTTTTCGATTTTTGCTTATCTAAATCTAAGCTACGTTAGATTTAGATAAACTCCATTAATGCTTAATAATACATAATTTATTTAAACATGTCCCATTTTCTAAAACTACATTTACAGTAAATATTCCTGATGTAAATCCAGTTGAATTAATTTCTATAGTCTTTGTTTGATTAGTATTTATATAAACTAATTTTCCACTAGCATCATATATCAAACAAGATTTCATATTTCCAATTAGGACATTAATTCTAAACTTATCACTTATTGGATTTGGTGTAATTAACAAAGATGGAACACCATGATTAATCTCCGAAATCTGCGTTGCAATAAACGGTGACATTTCATGAGGAGCATAAAGTATATAATTATTATCACACAATACAACATCATCAGCAGCAGTAAAAGTATCACCATTTAAATCTGTAAGTATGTAGTCGCCGAATATTCCACTAACATTATCAAAATCAATAATATTTAAATCTAATGTATCAATTAATCCATCATCATTTACATCTCCAGAAAATATTGAGGCCATTCCTACAGGAAAAGCAATTTGATTTGATCCAAATGCTTGAGATGTTGAAGATGTAAAATCATAAGTTGTCGAAATAGCATCAATAAGTATTGTACTTGCGGACCATGTTTTCAAACAATTGCGGTGCTTCAGTGAAATATATTGATTAGAATTGACTAGCGACAAAGGTAAATTAATACTTAACCAGCCATTTCTAGAAACGATAGCTTTAGTGGAATATGAAACAATACCATTTAAAGGATTTACTAAATCAACTTTCACAGTATCGAATATTTGGTTAGCAAAAACCGTATCTGAAACACCAACCATAACTTGATTTTGACCCCAAATATATCCTTGAAAAAGACAACGTACATTTAATTGTTGAGCATAAGAGGAATCGATCACTGCAAAAAACAGTAACAAAATCATCATATACCTTTCAATTTTACGCACCATAATTTATCTTCCAAACATTTTATCATCTTTATCCATTCTAAATGGATCTTCTAGAGGGAACTCTTTACGCATTGGCCATCCTTCTAATGAATCCATATTTAAGATTCGGCGTATGTTTGGATGTCCTTCGAATTTAAATCCAAAGAAATCATATGCTTCACGTTCCATCCAATTTGCAGAAGGCCACAACCCGGTTAATGATTTAAAAACAGGTTCTACATCACTAGTAAATGCTTTTATTCTTATTCTAAAATTTTCTGGCATATTGTGTAACTGTACCATCATCCCAAATGGTTCTTTTGCATCAGGATAATGCAAGCCACACATTGTTGTTAAGAAATGACAATTAATCATTTCATCAGTTTTCAAAAACTGAATAACATTAAAAACCTCTTGTTTGCTTACTGTTACAGTTAGAAAATCATAAAGCAATTCCGCAGAGAGGATCGAATCTCCAAACTTTGCTTTTAACTGCCCTTCTACATACTCATTACTTAATTCAGACATAAGATTATAGCATTAACGAAAACATTCGTTGAATTTTAATTGTAATTATTCTATTCCGTAAGAGGCTAACATCTCACGGTATTCAGCAGAGTTTCTTCTGCGCAAGGATTCATTATGAACTAATTCTTGGATTTTTAAAACACCATCTAATATTTGTTCTGGACGAGGAGGACAACCAGGCACATAAACATCCACTGGGATAATCCTGTCGATGCCTTGCAATACTGAATAGGTGTCAAAAATTCCTCCAGTTGAGGCACAAGCTCCCACTGCAATTACCCACTTTGGTTCTGCCATTTGCTCATATACTTGTCGCAAAACTGGGCCCATTTTTTTTGCAATTGTTCCCATTACCATTAACAAGTCAGCCTGACGAGGGGAGAAACTTAATCTTTCAGAACCAAATCGACCGAAATCATAAGTTGAAGCCATTGTTGCCATAAACTCAATACCACAACAACTTGTAGCGAAAGGTAATGGCCAAAGCGAATTTTTACGAGCTAAACCAACAGCTTTATCCAAAGAAGTTGCCATAAAACCTGGCCCTTCATATCCATCTAATTTTTGTACGTCAGTTGACATCTTTCTGTAATTTTTAAATTCTTATTCCCACTTTAGAGCACCTTTGCGGATGATATAAACTAACCCAAGTACAAGTATTCCCATAAATAGAAACATTTCTAGTAAACCCGTAACACCCATTTCTCTAAAGTTAACTGCCCAAGGGTACATAAAGATTACTTCTACATCAAATAAAACAAAGAGTATTGCAATTAAGAAATATTTGATGGAGAATGGTAAACGTGAGTTTCCTTGAGGTTCAACCCCACACTCGAATGTTTCCAATTTAATCTTAGATTTACGACTTGGACCAAGTAAATGAGTGGCAACCATGGTAGTAAGTACGAATCCCATTGCAACTAAAAACATCATCGCAATAGGAAGATAATCAACAGGGGCGCTTAGTAATATCATAATAGTTAATATTGGCAAACAACAAAGAGTTGTGTGTTTAGTTAAAACGAAGCAGCGAAATTACAGATTTTAAATGCTTAATTCCTATTTTAGTCGTCTTGATTACATCATTTTAGAATCATTAAACATAGGTTTTATGAATTCTAGCATTATTATTGGTTTTGGTTGCTAATTTTAAATAAATAAAAACTATTATTAATAAATTTTGTTAAGAATTTTTAGTAAACGATAATGAAAAAAGTTTTAATAATTGGTACTGGATTAGGTGGCTTGGCTACTGCTTTACGTTTGACCTCCAAGCGTTACGATGTTGAAATGGTTGAAAAATACCATCAAGCTGGTGGACGCTTAAATCAAATGGAGAAAGATGGTTTTACCTTTGATATGGGACCCTCATTTTTTAGTATGAGTTTTGAATTTAAAGAACTTTTTGACTATTGCAAGATACCTAACCCACTAAAATTAAGAGAGTTAAATCCTCTATATGCCGTACATTTTGAGAATCGTAATAAGCCTTTTCTCATTTATAAAGATCTCGAAAAACTTGCAAATGAGTTTAAAGGAATTGAAGATAATTTAATTCCAAAAACAGAAAAATATTTGGAGGCCGCCGGAAAACTTTTTCACGACACGATTGATATTGTAATTCGCAAAAATTTTAATTCCAAATTAGATTATTTAACACAACTTACAAGAGTTCCACTAAAACATAGTCCGAAAATGTTCCGCTCCATGTGGTCGGAATTGGAAAAAAACTTTGATTCTCAAGAAGTTAAAGTAATTTTTTCGTTGGTTTCGTTTTTCCTTGGATCGACTCCATTTCAAACACCAGCTGTATATAGTTTACTAAATTATACAGAGTTAAAACACGATGGCTATTGGAATGTAGAAGGTGGTATGTACCAGATCACTGAAAAAATCAAAAAAATTTTAGATGAAAGAGGGGTTCGTTTTCATTTCAATACCGAAATTGAATCAATTGAATATGATGGTAATAAAGCAAAAACCGCAATAAGTGTAGATGGCCGTAAATTTACTGGCGATTATATTGTATGTAATTCAGATGCAGCCTCTTTTCGAGGTAAGGTATTAAAAAGAGAAAAGTATACTGATACCAAATTGGACAAAATGGAGTGGACATTAGCTCCATTCACCATCTATTTAGGTGTCAAAGGCAAAATGGATAATCTTCATCATCACAACTATTTTCTTGGTAATAATTTTAAAGATTATGCCGACAAAATATTTTCTACTGGGGTTAGTCCTAAAAAACCGTACTATTATGTGAATGTAAGTTCAAGGTCTAACCCAGATTGTGCTCCAGAAGGTTGTGAAAATTTGTTTATTCTTTGCCCTGTTCCTGACCTTAGATTTAAACCTGATTGGTCGGATTCAGAAATGCTAGCCGATACCATTATTAAAGATTTGTCAGAACGAATAGGCTATGATATTGTGAAAAATACCTGCTCAAGAACTATTCTCAACCCTATAGATTGGGAAGAAAAATTCAACTTATACAAAGGTAGTGGTTTGGGATTGGCACATGGATTAAATCAAATTGGTGGATTTCGTCCTTCTAACAAAGATGAAGAGTTTGATAATTTATATTACGTGGGAGCCAGCACCGTGCCTGGTACAGGTTTACCAATAGTAGTAATTAGTTCAAGATTAGTAACAGAACGTATTTTAAAAGATGATGGAGCATTATAATAAATTATGTTTAAGTTTAAGCAAGTCAGTAACTTGGAGTTATAGCACTTCTTTTACTCTTGGGATTCGCACTTTACACAAGCGCTTACATAGTCCTATTTATGCAATTTATGGTTTTGTTCGTGTTGCCGATGAAATCGTAGATACCTTTCATGATTTTGATAAAAAAGATTTATTATATCGCTTTCGAGAAGAAACATGGCGCGCGTTAGATGAAAAAATTAGCACCAACCCAATATTGCAGTCGTTTCAATTGATGGTACATAAATATAACATTGACCGAGATTTGATAGAGGCATTTTTAAAAAGTATGGAGATGGATTTATTCAATGATACCTACAATGCTCATGGCTACAATGAATACATTTATGGTTCGGCTGAAGTTGTTGGTTTAATGTGCTTAAAAGTTTTTGTTGAAGGTAATGAGGAGGAATATCAAAAACTAAAAGAGCCAGCTCGCCGACTTGGTGCTGCATTTCAAAAGGTGAATTTTCTTAGGGATATGCGAAGTGATTTTAAAGAAAGGGGAAGAGTTTATTTTCCAGGAGTAGATTTTAATTTCTTTAACGACACTATGAAAAAGGAAATTGAAAAAGAGATAGAAGAAGATTACAAAGCCGCTTATCAAGGAATTATTAATTTGCCTAAAGATGCACGGTTTGGTGTTTATGTAGCATATATTTACTACAAAGCCTTGTTGGGAAAAATTATTAATCTGCCAGCAAATTCTATTAGAAA
Organism: Bacteroidota bacterium; assembly: GCA_031423735.1. Taxonomy (GTDB): domain Bacteria; phylum Bacteroidota; class Bacteroidia; order AKYH767-A; family OLB10; genus JANXSD01. The sequence continues at coordinate 5,628 of JANPGA010000202.1, forward strand.
TGAAAGAGTGAGGGTTCCTAATAAACAAAAGTTTGCTTTACTTTGTGCAAGTTGGTTTCGTTTTCGACTAAATATACTTTAAAAATTATTAATGGAAAAATACACCTACTGGCTTATTCTTCTTTGCTCAGTTGCTTTCCCTTTGTTGTTTTCTTTTGAAAAAAGAATTGCTTACTACAAAACATGGAAGCACCTTTTTCCTGCCATCGCAATAACTGCAACTTTTTTTATTATTTGGGATCATTATTTTACTATTAATGGCATTTGGAGTTTTAGTGAAAAATATACAACTGGATTTAAAATTTTCAATCTGCCGATTGAAGAAATAATGTTTTTTATTATTATTCCCTATTGCTGTGTATTTATTTATGAATCATTAAATTATTATTTTAAGAAACCTCTAATAACAAAAGCTGTTTCAGCAATTAATATTGTACTATTATTATTGTTTATGATCATTGCTTTAACACATATTGAGAAAGCATATACTTTCTATACTTCATTTTTTGCAACGAG
>JANPGA010000203.1:0-7873 GCA_031423735.1 Bacteroidota bacterium
TACATTCGTAGCACAATTATCTCTAATCAAAAAGTTTAAAAGCTTAACCATTTTTACTTTAAATAATTTTATAAATCATGTATTACATTTATAAATTCTTCTTTTATCAACTAGGCTGGAAAATATCTGGTGATGTTCCAAGAGAACTTAAAAAATATATAATTGTAGTTGCTCCTCATAGCAGTAATTGGGACTTTATGTTAGGGCTTTCTTTAAGAAGTATAATGAAATTCCCATCTAATTTTCTTGGTAAAAAAGAACTTTTTGTTGGTCCATTCGGTTGGCTTTTTCGAAAACTTGGAGGTTATCCTGTTGATCGAAAACATCACACCAATATTGTTGATCAAGTTGCAGAAATCTTTAATAAAGAAGAGCAATTTGTAATTGCAATCGCACCTGAAGGAACACGAAAAAAAGTTAGCAAATGGAAAACTGGATTTTACCATATATCAGTAAAAGCTAAAGTGCCAATCGTGATGGTTGCTTTAGACTATGAACATAAAACTGTAATTTGGGCGCAACCTTTTTACCCAATTGGAAATTTTGAAGAAGATGTTAAAGTTATTGAAAAGTTTTTCTTAGGTATTAAAGGAAAAAATCGTGAGGTAATGCCAATTGTTTAATTTCTCTATTTGGTCATCAGAATTCCATTTTTGTATACTTCGGTCTTCACTATTCCACCATTCGCATCATACTCCAACCAAGATCCTTCTTTAGCTCCCTTTCTATACTCACCAGTTTCTCGTAGCTTCCCGTTTAAATGGTAAAATTTTAAGGTTCCTTCTTCTAAATCATTTTTATAGTTTACTTCAAAAATTAAGGTACCATCCGAATTATATTGATGATACAATCCTTCTCTCTTTCCGTTCAGATAATTTTTTTCTTCAGCAATTTTGCCATCGCCAAAATAAACTAACCACTTGCCAGTAGCCACCCCTTTTAAGTAATTTTCGTTTGACTTAAGTTGTTTGTTTTCTGAATAATAACTCCAAGTAGAATCTTTTTTTTGATCAATATAATTGCCCTTAGCAAGAATTTCACCGGATTCATAATAACTGATTGCAAAAGACTTTATTCCTGCCTTTTCGAATGTTGCAATTGCTTTTAATTTACCACTCTCATAATAGGACTTAGAAATACCAATTGGTTTATTATTCTTAAATATTGTTTGAGAATACAAAGTATCATTTTTATAGTATTTCCGCCATTCACCTTGTTTAAGCCCTTTTTGATCTACTCGATTAATTGTATCACCTTTAAAAACTTGAAATGGCGCATTCTGACTATAACTCATAAAAAAGCAGAAAGTCAGATAAATTGATATTGTAATTTGTTTCATAATACAAAGTTGATAAATTGAATGGTTAATTCATTTAATTACCGACATTATTTTATAATCTTACCTATCTATTTGTATTTCGTTATTTTTGTTATCAAACCTGAAACTATGTATCTCAAATCTAAGCTACTTCAAATACTATTTATTGGATTATTTATAATAGGATCGGTGGATTTAGGATTTAGCCAAGCAACGATTAAAGGAGTAATTAAGGATAAGATTACCAATGAAGGATTAATTGGTGCTACCATAAATGTTAAAGGAACCAACAATGGTGTTTCTACGGATTTAGATGGAAATTTTGTAATTGAAATAAAAAACGCCCTACCAGTAACTCTTATTGCATCTTATATTGGATATTTAGCGCAAGAGATTTTAGTAACGAATGATGCACAAAAACTAACAATACTTTTAGCTACTAATAAAACAGAATTAAAAGAAATTAAAATTACCGATTCACGACTTACAGAAAAACAAAGAGAATCAGCTCTTACTGTTGAAGCGATGGATATAATAGCCATAAAGCAAACTCCAGCAGCTAATTTTTATGATGGACTTGGTTCTCTTAAAGGAGTTGACTTAACTTCAGCTAGTCTTGGTTTTAAAGTAATAAATACACGAGGATTTAATAGCACTTCTCCCGTTAGATCATTACAAGTAATTGATGGAGTCGATAATCAAGCTCCTGGACTTAATTTTTCGTTAGGAAACTTTTTAGGATGTTCGGAATTAGACATACTAAAGGTTGATTTAGTTGTTGGAGCAAGTTCAGCTTTTTATGGTCCAAATGCATTTAACGGAGTTATTTCCATGAATACTAGAAGTCCATTTATCAAACCAGGATTTGAAATATCAGTAAAAAGTGGATCAAGAGATTTATTGGAAACTGCCATTCGTTATGCTGTGGTTTTTAAAAACAAAGCTGGTCAGGATAAACTTGGGATAAAATTTAATGCATGTGTATTTAAAGCTCATGATTGGGAAGCTGAAAATTATTCAGCAACTCCACAATCAAAAGATCCAACCTCGAACCCTGGCGGCTTTGATGCAGTAAACATTTATGGAGATGAATATTTTAATGGTGGCGCAACCTATTCTGGAAGACCAACTAGCTATCCAGGTTTAGGTGTATTGTACCGTACGGGATATAGAGAAAAAGATCTTGTTGATTACAATACTAAAAACACAAAATTAAATGCAGCATTTCATTATAAAATCAGAAAAGAAACCGAACTTATATTTTCATCAAACTTTGGAACTGGAACCACCGTTTATCAAGGGGATAACAGATACAGTTTAAAAGATATATTGTTTTTTCAAAACAGAATAGAAATACGTAAACCAAATAAATTTTTCCTAAGAGCATACGTTACCAATGAAGATGCGGGGAAATCATATGATGCCTTTTTTACTGCACTGCTATTACAAAAAGCTGTAAAACCGGATGATAGATGGGCGCAAGATTATGCTTTTTATTGGTCACGATTTATTAAACCAAAAATTACTTTAGCAAATTATCCTGCACTACCTCAACCTCCAGCATTTGGCACACCAAACTATTCCGAACTTTATGCTCAATATATCCTATCTATTAATCCAACATTAATTGGTACTTACCCTGACTCTATGGCCGTTTATCATAGCCTAGCTGCTGCGTATGCAAATGGTGTTGGAAATCCAATACAAGGCTATAAACCTTTCTTAGAACCAGGAACTTATTCTTTCGATACCGCCTTTGCAAATATTACCTCACGCGAATCGTATTCACAAGGAGGTTCGAAATTTTTTGACAAATCTGCACTCTTTCATGTTCATGGTGAATATAAATTTAACTTACCTATTTTAGATATTACAGTTGGTTCAAATTATAGAAAGTATTTACCAAAATCAAATGGAACAATTTTCAGTGATACAATGGATCGAAAAATCACCAATGAAGAATGGGGAGCTTATGTAGGGTTTGATAAAAAAATACTTAATGAAAAAGTTAAATTAAATGGTACGGTAAGGGTTGATAAAAATCAAAATTTTGATTACCTTTTTTCACCAGCTGTTTCAGGAGTTTATAGCCCATCTCAAAATCATACTTTCAGAGTTTCATTTAGCTCTGCAATAAGAAATCCTACATTGCAGGATCAATATTTATTTTATCAAGTTGGTCGTGCTACCTTACTCGGAAACCTTAATGGATATGATTCACTGGTTACCATAGAATCATTACTCAGTAGTTTTAATAGTTCTTCTATTGATTCATTGTCCTATTTTAATGTTGCGCCGGTGAAACCAGAAAAAGTACAAACTATTGAATTTGGATATCGTACTACACTTTTTAATCATCTTTATATGGACATGAATTATTATTATAGTACTTATAGTGATTTTATTGGCTATAGAATAGGCGCAGATGTAAATGTTCAGCCTAATGCAGCATTACCTATAACTTTAAATAACGTATATCGCATTGCTTCCAACTCAAATGATGTTGTTACAACTATGGGTGCTTCATTTGGATTCAACTATTTCTTTGCGCAATCGTTTTCCCTAAATGGTAATTGGTCATGGAATGAATTAGATCGCCACAATTCTGCTGATCCATTAATTCCTGCATTTAATACACCAAAGAATAAATACAATATTGGAATTGCTGGAAACGATATCATCAATAAAATTGGAAAAAACTGGGGCTTCAATATTAATTACAAATGGGTTGATGGATTTATTTTTGAAGGATCACCTCAATTTACTGGTGATATACCAAGCTATGGATACGTAGATGCTCAAATAAATAAGAAATTTACTGAAACAAAAACTACTTTAAAAATTGGAGCTACGAACCTATTAAACAACTTGCATCTTGAAGTTTACGGTGGGCCTATCATTGGACGATTATTCTACTTCCAGTTAACAGTTGAGCTCAACTAAAAAAATTACATTGGATCTACATCAATTTGTATAATTAGACTTCTGTTTTCAGGATGTGATTTAAACAAATCAATCGCTGTAGAAAGCTTTCGTTTTACCTCTCCAACACTAAGTTTTTTTTCTAACTTAATTAGAATATTACGTAAATAATAATTTCTAACACGAGTAACTGTTGGCATAGTTGGTCCTAGAATTCTTTTACCAAAAACTAGCTTTAAATCTTTTGCAAAAGCTAATGATGCACGATCAATTTCTTTATCATTCTTATGCTTTAATCTAATTTCAATTAACCTAAAATAAGGAGGGTATGAAAATTTATAACGTTCATTTAACTCATGTTGATAGAAGCCTCTAAAATCATGTTTCAATACATATTTTAAAACAACCGAATCTGGATCATGAGTTTGAATCATCACTTTTCCATATTGCTTTCTTCCAGCACGACCACTTACTTGAGATAATAACTGAAAACCTCTTTCATGAGAACGAAAATCTGGATAATGTAAAAGAGAATCGGCATTAATAATCCCAACCAGATTTACGCGATCAAAATCTAATCCTTTAGTCACCATTTGGGTTCCTACCAAAATATCAATTTCCCCTTCTTCAAAAGAAGTTAAGATCCGAGAGAAAGCGAGTTTACTTCTTGTAGTATCATAATCTAATCGAGCGATTCGAGCATCAGGTAAAAGCAATTGCAAATCTTCTTCAATTCTTTCGGTGCCGAAACCTTTCATTCTTAAATCATGGTCGCCACATGCATTACATTTTGATGGCAAGTTGGTTAAATAACCACAATAATGACAACGCAATTCATGCTTTATTTTATGATAAGTAAGTGCCACATCACAATTCACACATAACGGAACCCACGAGCAATTGGAGCATTCAAGAAACGGAGCAAATCCCCTCCTATTTTGAAACAAAATTACTTGTTGTTTATCTTGAATAGTCGCTTTAATTTGATCCACTAAAACATTTGAGAAATTACCAGTTAGCAATTTTCGTTTCCTTGCTTCCTTTACATCTACTAAGAAAACTTCAGGCATTTCTAACTCAGCATGTCGCTTATCAAGCGTAACCAATGCATACTTGCCTGACAACGCATTAAAATAGGATTCTAATGAGGGTGTAGCTGTTCCTAATAAAATATTTGCATCTTGATGCGAGGCTAAAACAACTGCGGCATCTCGCGCATTATACCTTGGCGATGGGTCTACTTGCTTATATGAATTATCATGCTCCTCATCAACAATTACGAGCCCTAATTTTGCAAAAGGAAGGAAAATGGAGGAACGTGCACCAATAACAATTTTGCCACCACTTGTTTCTGGCAATAAATTATCTTCTAAAATTTTATTCCAAACTTCCACCCTTTCTTGTTCATTGAAACGAGAATGATAGATGTATAATCGATTTCCAAAATGTTTGAGTAATCGACTTATCACTTGGGTAGTTAATGCAATTTCAGGTAATAAATAAAGTACTTGTTTTCCCTTCTTTAAAACTTCTTCAATTAGGTGTATATAAATTTCGGTTTTGCCAGAGGAGGTTACACCATGTAACATAGTTACCTTTCCTTCTTCAAAAGCATATCTAATTTCAGATAAGGATTGTTCCTGATAAGTGTTTAATTTCTTAGGAGGCAATAAGGGTCCATCATATGTTGGCAATCGATCACATTGCTGTTTTTCAACCACCATAATATTTTTTTTAACTAGTTGCTGTAAAACAGAACTTTGAACATTAGCCTTTTTTAGTAAATAACTTTTTGAAATACTTTCTTGCTCTAAATCTTTAGATACTTGCAGAAAAGCCAAAAGTAAATCAACTTGTTTAGGAGCTTTTTTTTCATGCTTATTCATGAACGCAGAAAGTGATTCCTCGAATTTAGCATCAGCATGCAAACTTACAATATCAATATATCTTGGTTTATATTTCTCATTAATTTCTTCCTGAATAATCACAGCATTCTTAAAAATCAAATTGCGGATTACAGGCATTACGTGCTTTATCGATAGAATTTTTCCTATCTCCTGAATTGTAAGTTCTGGCTTTAATTCAAGAGCTTCCCAAACAAGATATTCACGATCGTTTAGTAATGAAGTTTCCCCAGCAAAATCAGGGTTACGAATAATTATTGATTCACTTTGTAAACGTAAAGCTGATGGTAATCCTGCAATCATTACTTCACCTAAAGAGCATAAATAATAATCAGCCATCCATTGCCATAATCGAAATTGCAATTCCGTTATTATTGGTACTTCATCAATTAATTCAAGAATAGATTTTACACTATATCCCGTAGGTTCATTATTATGCAATTTATAAATTAATGCTGCATACACCTTTTGTTTCCCAAATTGAATTACTACCCGTTGACCAGACTCGAGCTTACCAATGAGATGATCTGGAATTTCATAGGTATACAAATCAGGTAATGCTAATGGTAAAATTACATCAGCAAATCGAAAAGAAGAATTTAGATCTTGAATCATGCTTTTTCTAGCCACCCTTTTCGCCAAAAAACAATAAGCTGAATAATCACTAGCACAATCATAAAAATCCAAACGCCAGCATATCCATAAGGAGAATACAATTCAGGCATATTAAGTGGTAATTCTTTTCCAGAAACTGGATCTTTCGATAAAAAATTCATTCCATAAACTCCAACAATAAAAGTAAGCGGAATAAAAATGGTTGAAATAACAGCAAGCACTTTCATGATTTGATTCATTCGATTGCTTACACTTGAAAGGTAGATATCCATTAAAGAAGCTGTAATCTCTTTATAACTTTCAACAAGATCCATCACTTGAATAATATGATCATAGGTATCTCGCAAAAACAACTTTGTTTGATCAGAAACGTAAACAGTATGCGTACGCAATAAATCATTTATTTTATCTCTTTCTGCAAAGATGGTTCGCCGGAAAACAATTAATTCTCGCTTTGTAGCTTGGATTTTTTGCAGTGAGTCTCTTGTTGGTTTATCAAATAATTCGTCTTCTAATAAATCAAGCTTTTCACCAATAGCTTCTAGAAGTGGAAAATAAGTATCTACTATAGAATCAAGCAAAGTATAAGTTAAGTAATCAGCTCCACTACTTCGTAAGCTTCCTTTACCAGTACGAATACGTGAACGAACTGGTTCAAAATAATCATCATACTTTTCTTGCATCGTTATAACGACTTTATTCGAAAGGAAAAGTGATAATTGATCATTGTGCAAACCATCATCCGTAAAATGCTTTAAAATTCTTGTAACAATAAATAAATGGCCAAAATGCTCTTCTAATTTCGGACGTTGATAGGTGTTAATTACATCTTCCATTTCCAGACGATGGATATCAAATTCCTGACAGATTTCTTCCAATAATTTTTTATCACCAAAACCACGAATTTCTATCCAATGAATCAAATTAGGATATTTCTTAATTCGCTGATCAATATCTGCTAAAGATTGTACGGGTAGTTCGAATAACTCATCAACCCCAAAAGAAATAATTGATAGCTTTGGTTTAATGGCATCTTCGGCAATATTTATTGAACCTGGCGCAGATCCCGGAGGTGTTCGTCGGCTTTTCCGAATTCGGATTTGTAAAGGATTTC
>JANPGA010000204.1:0-12082 GCA_031423735.1 Bacteroidota bacterium
TCACTTTGTTCAAAACAACTACCTTCGCACCCCTAAAAATTTGAGTTTTATGCAAAATTTCATTTACCTAATTCCCCTACTTGGTATAATCGGCTTAATCGTAATGGCCATTAAATCCGCATGGGTTAAAAAACAAGATGCCGGCGACGCAAACATGCAAGAGTTGGCAGGCTATATCGCAGATGGCGCTATGGCATTCCTTAAAGCAGAGTGGAAAGTACTTGGTATTTTCGTAACATTTGCTGCAATTTTATTAGCCTATTCAGGAACTGTTCACGAAGTGAATGGCAAAGAAATCCACTCTAGTTGGATAATCTCTATTGCCTTTATTATAGGAGCAGTATTTTCAGCTACTGCTGGATATATAGGTATGAAAGTAGCTACAAAGGCTAATGTTCGCACTACACAAGCTGCTCGTACAAGTCTTAAGCAAGCCTTAAAAGTTTCATTTACAGGAGGGACCGTAATGGGTTTAGGTGTTGCTGGATTAGCAATTTTAGGATTAGGTGGTTTGTTTATCGCCTTCCTAAACATTTTTGCTGGTCTTGGAGCCGATACCGTAAAAACTTCCATTGAAGTTCTTACCGGATTTTCATTAGGAGCCGAATCAATTGCCTTATTTGCACGTGTTGGTGGCGGTATTTATACTAAGGCTGCCGATGTTGGTGCTGATTTAGTAGGTAAGGTAGAAGCAGGAATTCCTGAAGATGATGTTCGTAATCCTGCAACTATTGCCGATAACGTAGGTGATAACGTAGGTGATGTTGCTGGTATGGGAGCCGATTTATTTGGATCATATGTAGCAACTATCTTAGCAACAATGGTACTAGGGCAAGAAGTAACATTTAGCGATGGTATTGTAGATAATTTTGGCGGAATGTCTCCAATCTTATTACCAATGGTAATCTGTGGATTAGGAATAATTTTCTCAATTATAGGTACTTGGTTTGTTACCATTAAAGATGATAAATCAAATGTTCAAACTGCCTTAAATTTAGGTAATTGGGTATCCATGCTAATTACTGTTGTAGCTTCTTATTTTATTGTTATGTGGATGTTACCTGATGGTGATATCACTTTACGTTCAGTAACATTTACTAAGATGGGTGTATTTATGGCGATTTTGGTTGGAACTGTTGTAGGTGCAATAATGAGTATCGTTACTGAGTATTACACAGCAATGGGAAAAGGGCCAGTAAATTCAATTATTCAACAGAGTTCAACAGGGCATGCTACAAATATTATTGCTGGGTTATCAGTTGGAATGAAATCTACCGTAATTCCTATTTTAACTTTAGCGGCTGGTATTATGGTATCGTTTCATTTTGCAGGATTATATGGAGTGGCAATTGCTGCTGCTGGAATGATGGCAACAACAGCAATGCAATTAGCTATTGATGCTTTCGGACCAATTGCGGATAATGCAGGAGGTATCGCTGAAATGAGTCAATTACCTCCAGAAGTTCGTGAGCGTACTGATAATTTAGATGCAGTTGGAAATACAACAGCAGCTACCGGAAAAGGATTTGCAATTGCTTCTGCCGCTTTAACATCATTAGCATTATTCGCTGCATTCGTTGGTATCGCAGGTATTTCATCGATTGATATTTATAAGCCAAATGTTTTAGCAGGATTATTTGTTGGTGGAATGATTCCATTTATCTTCTCTGCTTTATGTATTCAAGCGGTTGGAAAAGCTGCAATGGATATGGTACAAGAAGTTCGTCGTCAGTTTCGTGAAATTCCAGGAATTATGGAATACAAAGCAAAACCTGAATATGAAAAATGCGTAGCTATCTCAACAAAAGCTTCCATCCGTGAAATGATCATGCCTGGTGCTATTGCTTTAATTACTCCTTTAATTGTTGGTTTCGCTTTCGGACCAGAAGTATTAGGTGGTTTATTAGCCGGAGTAACAGTAAGTGGTGTATTGATGGGAATTTTTCAATCTAATGCTGGTGGTGCGTGGGATAATGCAAAGAAATCATTTGAAAAAGGGGTTATGATCAATGGAGAAATGTTCTACAAAAAATCAGAACCACATAAGGCTTCTGTAACTGGTGATACTGTTGGCGATCCATTTAAAGATACATCAGGGCCATCAATGAATATCTTGATTAAATTAATGTCGATCGTTTCATTAGTTATCGCTCCATATATTGCTGTAACTGGCGGTGAAGATGGAATGATGAATTCAGATTGTTGTAAAGACAAAGCCAAGATGGAATGTCACATGGAAGGTGATATGGGTATGGGATGTGAAATGGATGCAGATGGGAATTGTATTATTGATTCAGCAACTTGTGCTCAATGGATGGCAGATGGTAAATTAGATAGCACTGCTTGTGTTAAATGTGAAGAAGGAAAATGCCATATTAAAAGCGATGCTTGCATGAAAGCAGGTGGATGCAAAATGGGTGGCAATAGAAAGAATTGTGATGATGCTTGCATGAAAAAATGCCAAGAAATGGGAATGAACTGTGACAAAGGAAATTGTCCTCATATGAATGCTGGCCATGAAGGAATGTCTGAAAGTCATGATTGCTCAAAGGGATGTACTCCGGAATGCATGAAAGAATGTGAATCACATGGTATGAAGTGCAAAGGTGAGATGAAAGATTGCTGCAAAAAATAAAATTTATAATTATCTATAAAAAGGCTATCCAATAGGGTAGCCTTTTTTGTTGGTAATGAAATTCAATATCTACTATCTTTGACTTGTGCAGAAAAAATCATCACGACCAATACAGGCCCAACCTAAAATTAATAAGCCTGAACAGAAGCCTATCAAAAAAGGATGGCTATATTTATTTGTAGCAGCATTTGCTTTTTTACTTAACGCAAACACCATCAATGCAAATTATACTGTTGATGATGGTACTGTTTTGAAAAGCAATAAATATACAAAAGGGGGTATAAGTTCTATTGGAAAAATATTTTCATCTCCCTACCGTGCAGGTTTCTGGGATAGAAAAGAAGGGTTGTACCGACCGCTTTCTGTTGCTATGTTCGCTATTGAATGGCAAATAGCTCCTGATAAACCGATGCTCAGTCATGTTATAAATATATTGCTTTATGCACTTACAGCAGTAATTTTATTTTCAGTTCTTAAAAAAATATTACAAAACCATCACCCATTAATTCCATTAATTGCTACACTACTTTTTATAGCTCATCCAATTCATACTGAAGTAGTCGCAAACATAAAAAGTAGAGATGAGATTTTAAGTTTCCTATTTGGTATTTTAGCAATTTATTCGCTTCTAAAATATACTACTACAAATAATATTAAATGGATAATCCTTGCTGGATCTGTTTACTTTTTAAGTTTATTATCAAAAGAAAGCTCTATTACTTGGGTCGGAGTTTTCCCTTTAGTATTATGGTGTTCAACTAAATTAGATTTGAAAAAAATTATATTAAGTTGCTTGCCCTTTTTAGGCGTTGCGATTTTATTTTTAATTATTCGTCAGCAAATTTTAGGAAGCATTGCAGGCACTAATTATGAGTTAATGCTTATTAATAATTCGCTTGTCGCGTCAACAAGTTTCGCTGACAGATTTGCAACAGCAATATTTATCCTTGGAAAATATTTATGGCTTTTGTTTTTCCCATTACACCTGGTTTTTGATTATTCATTTAATACTATCCCTATCGTAAAAATCAATAGTATTAATGCATTATTCCCATTATTTCTTTTTGTTGGATTATTTATATATTCACTTGTTAAGCTAAAAGAGCGAAACACAAAATCCTTTGGAATATTATTTTTCATTGGTACAATACTATTAGTTTCCAATATTTTTTTCCTTATTGAAGCAACGATGGCTGAAAGGTTTTTGTACACTCCATCACTAGGGTTTTGCATTGCTATTTCTTTGTTAGCTTCTCGCTGGATAAAAAAAACATCAGCGAAAGCTAGTACAGAATTAACAACTAAAGACCTTTCCAATAATACGCTATTAATAATTCCCTTGACTATAATATTATTTTTGTTTAGTATCAAAACAATAGCAAGAAATACAGATTGGAAAAGCAACCTAACACTATTATCTGTTGATTCAAAAACATCTCCTAATTCTGCTAGAATCTGTTATGCATACGGAAGTGCTATCTTAATTGAACAAGCAATAAAAGAAAAAGACAAAACATTAAAGCAACAGTATCTTGATAAAGCTATTGAACAACTTCAAAAAGGAGTTAGTATTATTCCAAACTACAACGATGCTTGGTATCATTTAGGTATCGCATATAAAGAAAAGGAGGATGGTAAAAGTGCTGTATATGCCTTCGAAAAAGCGAGATCGTACAAACAATTTAACGATGCTGATCATTTAACAAGTTCTGGACTTGCCTATGGAATGGCAGGTGAATATGAAAAAGCAATTATTGATTTAAAGGCAGCTATTACTTTTGATTCTTCTTCTGCTGATAGTTATAATAATCTTGGATTATATTTAAGTGAATCTGGAAATCATGAAGCTGCATTAGTAGCATTTGCACGTTCAATTGAATTAGATAATAAATTTGATAAAGCATTTTACAATAGAGGAAATGCATGGGCTAAAGTTGATGAATTTCGAAAAGCAATTATTGACTATAAGACTGCATTAAACTTTAATCCTAATTATGGTGATGCCTATAATAATATTGGAAATTGTTATGCGGCAATGCAAATGCCCGACTCAGCAAAACCGTGGTTCGAAAAGGCTGTAGTAACCGACCCTCAAAACATGAAAGCTGCACTCAATTTAGGGATCACTTTAAAAATGCTAGGTGATAGTGTAGAAGCAATTAAATATATACAACGTGCCCAATCATCAGGTTTAATTCGATAATCTTCAGAAATGCCAATTCGAAATATATTACTTTTTTTATTGTTTATTTCATGTAATCCTTCTAACGAAGTGAAAACACAAAATCAGTTTTTCCAACTGAAAGAATATTTTCATGATCAATCAGAGCAATTACAGAAAAAAAATGTTTCTCTTCAAAAAAGTATTTCAAAAGATGGGAAAGTAGAAAATAAAAATATTGTTACTCTTAATTGGTCGAAAGAACTTCAACCATTTGAAGATTGTGATTTAAATAAACCAGCTTGGAGAAAATCATACAAAGCGGATACTTTTTTTTTAGCGAATCAAACACATTTAATTTACAAAGCCCTTGAGCCTAAACTAGCTGTTAGAAAATTAGAAGTTATAATTCGAGAAGATACCGTATACATGGTGAACATACTTATTGCAAAGAAAAATTCTTACTATCAATCAACTCAGCAATTAAACTTTATTCCTGGAAAAGGTTATACCATAACTGGCTCACAAAAAGTTATTTTTGCTGATCCAACAACTTTTTTAATCAAAGCTAATTTTAATTAATCAATGAGTTCTTCGTTACCACTTCTTTTTGGAATTTGGCTTGGATTTTTATCTCTTCATGATGAGAAACTTCCATTTAATTTTGATTTATTAAATGAAAATGGAAAAGTGATCATGGTAATTCATAATGCTAATGAGCGAATAAAATGCGATGAAATAATTCAAAAAGAGGATTCATTATTTATTCGAGTTCCTGTTTTTGATTCTGAATTTCGTGTAAAGATTACTGATCATGAAATGAATGGCAATTGGATTAATTTTGGAAAAAAAGGGAATCCTTCTATTCCTTTTCACGCAAATTTCAATATTTCTAAACGATTTTCTTCAACAAAAAAACCACGTTTTAATGTGAGTGGAAAATGGGAAACTTGGTTTGATGCAGGAACTCCTGATTCTTCCCTTGCTATTGGTGTTTTTAGTCAAGTGAATGAAAAAGTGACTGGAACTTTTCTTACAGAAACAGGAGATCATCGTTATTTGGAGGGCATTGTTTCAGGAGATTCATTATTTTTAAGTGTATTTGATGGGTCGCATTGTTGGCTCTATAAAGCACAAATTAAAAACGATGAGATGAGTGGAGTCCAATGGTCTGGATTGTCTTATAAAGGACCATGGAAAGCGAAACGAAATGAAAAAGTAAGTCTACGCAATCCCGAATCAATTTCAAAAGTTGAAAGTCCGATCTCTTTTACTTTCCCAAACCTTGATAGTAATTTAGTTTCGTTAAGTGATTCTTGTTTTAAAAACAAGGTGGTCATTTTACAGATTATGGGTTCTTGGTGTCCAAATTGTATGGACGAAACAGCATTCCTTGCTAACTATTATCAGAATCATCGCAACGAAGGATTAGAAATAATTGGATTAGCTTTTGAAAGATTTCCTGAATTTGCGAAAGCAAGTGCAAATGTAAAGCGATTGGCTAAACGATATAATGTGCAATATCCACTTTTAATTGCGGGCTTATCTGGCAAAGAAAACGTAATGAAAATTCTACCTCAAATTAAAGATTTTATAAGTTTTCCTACTACCATTATTATTGATAGAAAAGGCAAAGTACAACAAGTTCATGCTGGTTTTTCGGGCCCTGCAACAGGGATAGAATATGACGATTACACTAAAGATTTTGATCTTTTTGTACAAAACTTATTACATTAGATAATTAATAATAATTGATCACTTTTTTTATAAAAAGTTGAAAAGTAAGATTTCCGTTATTTAACCTCCTTTGTTGCCCCATATATTGGTAAATTCACCCAATTCTAATAAACATTAACCCAATAAACTTCATTATTTTAACAACTATTACCACCTTTGAAGAAAAGAAATCCATATTTATTAATTCCACGCTAACATATTACCCAACCAACAAGGTCCAATAAGCCTTGTTTTATTATTTACAGCCACTCCACAAAACAATTTTATTACTATGAGAAAACTATTACTTGCAATTATTTCAATTTTAATGCCTTTTTTAATTGATGCACAATGCACCACAAACAATGCAACCTCTTGTCAATGTAAAGACGGTTCAACAAACTGTGATATTTTACCAGATATTATTGTTGGTCGACCACCACTTTTAGTAAATGGAACAAGCGGTTATCTTGAATACCCACAAGTTTGCCCAAGTGGATGTAATGGAAATGATGGACGTTTGCGTATCTCTGTAACTAGCCCTAACATTGGATTAGGTCCATTGGAAGTGAGAGCAATCAATACAATTATTTGCGGAACCGACACATTTGTTAATCCTGTAGCTGGATTTGTTTGTCCGAATGGCGATCCCTTAAAACAGCTTGTTAATCAAAGAGTTTACCATAAAAATGGTGCTACAATGACTTATACTGATCGGCCAGCAGGAAGTATGACTTATCATCCATCACATGGTCATATGCATGTTGACGATTGGGGTATATATACCCTTCGAACTTCGACTGCAAATCCTGATCCTTTAACTTGGCCAATTGTTGGGACAGGTTCAAAGCTAGCTTTTTGTTTAATGGATTACGGAACTTGTTCAACTTATAATGGTCATTGTGTTGATTCATTAAATAATGTATTAACAAATCCAAGCTTCCCGAATTTTGGATTGGGAGGAGGAGCTTATGGTTGTTCACCAACTGTTCAAGGAATTTCATCAGGGTATACAGATATTTATTACCAAGCTCTTGATGGTATGTGGATAAATCTTCCTCCAGGATTATGCAATGGACAATATTGGATAGTTGTACAATTAGATCCTAAAGGATACTTTCTAGAAAGCAATGAAAACAATAATATTATTGCAGTGCCAATTACTTTAACTCAACAAAGTGGAACTATTCCAACAGTTGTTGCATCTGGACCAACTTCGTTTTGCCAAGGAGGTAGTGTTACCCTTACTTCTTCAGCAGCAACAAACTATTTATGGTCAAATGGTGCTACCACCAAATCAATTATTGTATCACAAAGTGGTAGTTATACTGTTGCAACAAATACAACTGCCATTTGCTCCACATCATCTGTGCCTGTAATTGTTACGGCTAATCCTTTAACGGTCTCCGCTACTGCAACACCTAATGGAATTTGCCCTGGAGAAAATGTTCAGTTAAATGCAGTTGGTACTTCAACAGGAACAGTAACTCAATCAATTAGTTTTTCAAATAATACGGCTTATTTTATTCCTGATAATAATCCAACTGGCGTTACTTCTGTTATTAATGTTAGCGGATTAAGTCCTTTAACCTTAGCAAGTAATTCAATTGTAAGTGTAAAACTGAACATTACTCATACTTATGATGCAGACTTAATAATTTCATTAATTTCTCCATCTGGTAACTCTATTAATTTAGCTAATAGTCGTGGAGGAAATGGAGATAATTTTACAAATACAATCTTTAGTGCAAGTGCGTTAACACCTATTTCAGCTGGTACAGTTCCATTTACAGGAACATTTTTACCAGAGGCTGCCTTTAGTTCGCTTACTGGAAATTTAAATGGTGCTTGGAAAATTTTAGTGGTTGATCATGCTGGAACTGATGTAGGATTCTTAAACAATTGGACATTGACAGTTAACCAATCAGTACCAACAACATTATCATATGCATGGACATCCAATCCTGCTGGCTTTACTTCAACCTCTTCAACAGGAACTGTTAATCCTATAACTACAACAAATTATACTGTTACAGTTACTGAAAGTTTTACAGGTTGTACAGGATCACAAACAATTCCAGTGAATGTAGGAAATACATTACATGTAACTACAAATATTCCATCAGCAATTTGTGTTGGAGGAAGTACAACATTAACTAGTAGTGGTGCTCCATCTTATACATGGAGCCCTTCTACAGGATTGAGTTCAACAATTGGTGCTAGTGTTGTTGCTTCGCCTAGCCAAACAACAACCTATAAAGTTGTTGGAACAAATGGTGGATGTAAAGATTCTTCCTATGTAACTGTTGATGTAAATCAATTGCCAATAATAAGTGTAAACACCGCTGCTGATATTTGCGCTGGATCTTCTGCAAGTTTATCTGCAAGTGGAGCTATAGACTATAGTTGGTCACCATCAATAGGTTTAAATACTAATATTGGTAATTCAGTTATTGCTAGTCCAACTACAACCTCAATTTATGTTGTAACAGGAACTGATATAAATGGATGTTCTTCAACAGCATCATCTATAATTACAGTAAATCAAATTCCTGTAATTACGCTTAATACAAATGCTGTTACAGTTTGCGAAGGACAAACAACAACGTTAACAGCAACGGGCGCCGACAATTATAGTTGGACACCAGGTACTGGTCTAGATGTTACAATAGGATCTTCGGTAGTTGCGACAGTCAATTCAGACATTACCTATACCGTTACCGGAACAACTAATAATTGTTCTTCTACTTCAACTGTAAATGTTACCATGAATACAGTTCCATCATCCCCTTTAACAATCAATTCTACAGCACTTTCAACTTGTGCTCCTTATAGTGCTACCTATAGTGTAATTTCTGTTCCGAATACTATTGATTATACATGGACAGTTCCAGCAGGATTAAATATTGATTTTGGTCAAGGTACGAACTCAATTTCAGTTAGTGGAAATGTTTCTGTTTCTGGAAATATTTGTGTTACTGCAAATAACATCTGCGGAAGCAGTGCTCTAGCTTGTACTCCAGTTGAAGTTACAGCAGGAGTTCCACAGACTCCTGGAACAATATCTTCCATTTCAAATAAGGCTTGTCCTAATGATACAATTACTTTTAGTTTAGCTCCTATTGCAAATACACTTTCATATAAATGGGTTGCTCCAACTGGAACTACAATTTTATCTGGCCAAGGAACAACATCCATTGATTTAAAATTCAATTCTAATTTTGTTGGTAATGTAAAGATTCTTGTTCGTGCACTTAATGCTTGTGGATTTAGTCCTTATAGATCAAGAGGTGTTATATTGAATTCCCCAGCTACACCTGGCACTATGTCGGGAGCTAGTTCTGGTGTTTGCTTAAGTACAGTTACCTACTCAGTACCATTAGTAAACGGAGTTACCTATTTATGGACTGTTCCCACAAATACGACAATCCTTTCTGGTCAAGGAACTAATAACATAAGCTTACAGTTTAATGCGGGATTCTTATCTGGGAATGTGAGTGTTGTTTCCCAAAATAAATGTGGAAGTAGTTCTGCTCGAATTAAAGCAGTAGTATCAACTCCCGCTAAAGCAACATCAATTACTGGTTTAACTAGTGTATGTATCAATCAAAGCGGTGTTGTTTATTCTATAACTCCAATACCTGGTGTTACCTCTTACTTATGGTCAGTAACTGGTGGTACAATTACAGGTGGGCAAGGCACAACAAGTATAACCGTAACATATGGATCAGTTGCAAGACCTACAGCTTATGTTAAAGTTACAGGAATTAATAGTTGTGGTTCCTCTGCATATTCAAAAGTTGTTGCTGTAAATAGTTGCACCAAAGTGAATAATTTTGCTTCTAATAATATTGCTTTAAGCCTTCAACCAAATCCTACAAAAGATTTTGTAGAAGTAATTTATAATACAAGTCTTAATTCTCAAGGTGAAATCACTATAAATAATATATTGGGTCAACTTCAATACAAACAAATTATTACCCCAATTGAGGGCTCTAATTCCTACATGATCGACTTACGTAAATTACCTTCTGGTGTATATATGTTAAATGTTCGACAAGAAGTGAAAAATTATACTCAACGATTAATTGTTGAATAAATTTATGAATATTATTAGGAAGCCGGATTCAATTGATTCCGGCTTCTTATTTTTGGATAATTAATAAACCAACCATGCGTAACTCAATTTCACTTTTTTTTATCTTATTAGGATTTATTGTTAATGGACAAATTATTCCACTGACGAATTATAATAGATTTAATTCTTCGTTACCAGAAAACTCTGTACGTTGCATCACTTTTGAAAATGATACTACTGCTTGGATTGGCACGGATGCAGGATTAGCCAAATTAGAAGGTAGTATTTGGACAATATATCATCCTTCGAATTCTGGTTTACCCTATGATGATGTAAGAGCAATTACAATTGATAAAAATAAACACAAATGGATTGGTACATCAAATGGAGGTTTTGCGGAATTTGATGGAATAAATTGGACAGTTACCAATATGTCAAATTCATTATTGCCAGATGATTTTGTTCGTTCCTTTGCATTAGATACTGCCGGAGTTAAGTGGGTTGGTGCTGGGGGCGGTGGAGGGTTATCTGAAATTAGTCTTAGCAATAAATGGAATATTTATCAAATGTTTACAAGCCCAATAGGATCAAATACTATTGCAGCCATTTATATTGATTCTATTTCGAATGATAAATATATAGGGACAGTAAATGGTGGTCTATTAATTATTCATGACACTACATTTACCAATTACACGCTTCAAAATTCTGGTATTGCTGATAACACTATTGTTGGTATTACAAAAGATGTTGCAGGAAATACTTGGCTCGCTTCACCTGCAAATGGATTAATTGTTAAGCTTCCAGTATTTGGGTGGTTTAATTATTCTCCATTTAATTCCTCTATTCAGTCTTATGGTTTAACATCTATTGATATTGATGCAAATCAAGATTTATGGATGGGGAGTATTGATTCTGGATTAATAAAAAAGACTGGAAATGTGTTCAGGAATTTTTCAACTTCAAATACCACTTTAACAGATAATCATGTTCAATGTGTTCGCGTTGCTCCTGATGGAAAAATTTGGTTTGGAACTTCATCAGAAGGAGTATTTGTTTTAGATCCAGCGATATTAACTTCCGTTGTAGAAAATAAAAATGCAATCTCATTTTCTCTTTTTCCGAATCCTGTAACAGAAGGAACAACTCAAATAAAGTCATCAACAATTTTAAATAAAATCATTTTAATGAGTGCGGATGGAAAAGAAATAATGCAACAATCTATAAATGACCATTCAGCATTGCTTTCATTAGAAAACCTTTCGAAAGGAATTTATTTAATGCAAATAGAATTTGTTAATGGAAGTAAAAGCACAAGAAAAATAATAGTAAATTAGTTTACAAATTTTATATTGGGAGTGTTACATTAAGTGTGTCAGTTTTTAATTGAACTCATGATAAAATGATGACTTTGCAATTGGTTTAATTTTTAGTAATTGTTACTAAAGTCATCATTTTTGAGTGAGTCGCCACCGGCAGGGTCCGTCCAAAT
>JANPGA010000205.1:0-2763 GCA_031423735.1 Bacteroidota bacterium
TTTAATTTCGACAATTCTTTTTTATAACATGGGGTTTAAACCCCATGTTATAAGTAAATGCGAACAAATTTAATTTCGACAATTCTTTTTATAACATGGGGTTTAAACCCCATGTTATAAAAAGAATTAACTAACCAACAACCCTTTCAGTTTCATTAAAACAAATCCCCATCTCCATCAATTCTTTTAAAATAGGAGTATATATTTTTTCATGTACTGGTATATGAACTCCTTTTAAATCAATAGTTCCTTTTAAAATTAATCGAGCAGCTATTCCTAAAGGTAATCCTACCGTTTTTGCCATGGCAGTTTGAACAGTATCATCTCCCTTTACAACAAGTGTTGATGATAAGATTTTTGATTGTCCATCAAGAGTATATTCAAATTGATGTTGCATTACAATCATATCTTTATCATTAGGTTTTAACACCCATTTTTGCTCTAATAAATGTTGTAATATTTGAGCGGGAGTTCCTTTCTTTAGTCCAATTTTTTTATCCTCTAAAATTCCGGTGTAGCGAATCTTTTCCATTGCTCTTCCATCAGGATCAATATTACACAGACGAGAAATTTTTTCTTCTATTGAATCACCAAATACGGATGTCGGTATAAACGATTCTACAAATTGTGCATAGGTTAAATTTTCTACATCTGCTACTTCAAAACTATCATCTGTAATTCCAAGTGTAACAAAAACTTGCCAAGCACTACAATAGCCTTCGTTTCTTAAAGTTCCTCTAATTATCGTTGGAATATTTTCAATGCCATAATGTTTTCTATAAGCTAGTGAATCACGATTTGCATAGCCATCATATTTCCCTAAACCATCAACTTCTATTCTTGTAATTTCACTAAATAATCTATTATAAGGAATGTAACGGTACTTCCCATTATGAATATAACTTGCAGTACTCTGACCAGCAACAATAACGTTACGAGGATTCCATGTAAATTTATATCCCCACGGATTGTCGTTCGATTCGGGAGCTACTAATCCTCCAGTATAGGATTTAAAAGATGTTAAAGCTGCACCTTGTTGTTTCAATCGATGGATAATTTCAACAGCCGACATATGATCAATTCCAGGATCTAATCCACACTCGCTCAAAAATAGTAATCCTTGATTTTTAACTTCTTCATCCATTTCATGCAATTCGGGCGAAACATAACTAGCCGTAACAAGGTTCTTTTTGAATTTCAAACAATCCTTAGCGGCTAAAATATGAAGGGCAGGAGGGAGGAGCGAAATGATAATATCTGCCGAACTTATCTCTTTTTCTCTTTGATTTGCATCTTCAATATCAAAACTAAATGGCTGTGCACTAGGATGATTACCTGTTTTTTCAATTGCTGATTCAACCGATCGATCCCCAATACGCAAAATGTACCCATCAATATTAGCTTTCTCAAGTAAATAATTTATTAGTGATCCTGACGAGCGACCTGCTCCAAGTAATAGTATCTTTTTCATGTGTTTCGTCTGCAAAAGTAGAAAAGATAAGAAAGCTAACGAACTTTACTAAAAATGAATTGTTCTGTATTACTTTTGCGTTCTAATTTAATTTTGAAAACTATTATAAACATTTCAAATCGAACGTTATGAAAAGATTACTATTGATTTTATGTATTTCACTGTACTCGTTACAATTAATCTCTCAAACCGCCAATGTAGTTTTGTTTACAGAAAACGGAGAGAAATTCTATGCAATCATTAACGGTATTCGCCAAAATGATATTTCAGAAACGAATGTAAAAATTACCGGACTTAATGCGGAATATTATAAGCTTAAAGTAATTTTTGACGATAAGACAATTGGAGAAAAAAATTTCAATCTTGCTTTACAATTTGGAAATGAATGCTCTTATAGCATTAAGAAAAACTCAAAGAAGCAATATGTAATGCGATTTATTAGTGCTGTGCCTATTGCAGATGTACCATCATCAAGCATTACACAGCAACAAGTTGTTTATTCAAACCATCCTGCGCCAGTTTCTACAGGAACAGTTACTCAACAAAGTACTACTACCATTTCAACTACAAAAAGTGGTAGTTCAAATCCCGATGATGTAAATTTTAATATGGGTATTAATGTAGGCGAACAAGGTGGAAATATAAACATTAATATGTCGGGAGTTGATCAATCAAATTCATCCACCACCACAACTCATAGTACCACAACTACCACTACCACTACAACTTCCAATATCCCTTTACACGAGCAACCATCTCCTCCTCCAAGTTATATAGATGGATATAACGGTCCCTTTGGATGCCCAGTACCGATGGCTGCAGGAAATTTTAATGAATTTAAACAAACATTAAAAACAAAAACTTTTGAAGATACAAAAATGACAATTGCTAAGCAGGTGATCGCTAATCAGTGTCTTATATCTTCACAAGTTAAAGAGATTATGCAATTATTTTCTTTTGAAGAATCAAAACTTGATTTTGCAAAATTTGCCTATGATCATACGTATGATATTGGGAATTATTTTAAGGTAAATGATGCATTCACCTTCGAAACTTCTATTGAAGATTTAAACGATTATATTAAATCAAAATAATAAATATTATTTTAAAAATCATTAAGGTCTTAGATGATGAAGTACAATACTATCCTTAAAATTGCATCATTATTAGCATTCGTTGCAGTTGCTTTCGGAGCGTTTGGTGCTCATGGTTTACGCGATAAAATTGATGCCCATTCGCTTGAAATATGGGAAACAGCAACACGTTACCAATTTTATCATGTATTTGCTTTG
>JANPGA010000206.1:0-5797 GCA_031423735.1 Bacteroidota bacterium
TGCACTAGGTGGCGCAACAGTTGTAAATTCAGGTGGTATATTAGCTAATACTGATCCTTCTGCAGGTATTCCTTTAACTACACAAGATGGATTATATGCAGGTGCACCACAAACAGTAACGTTTGTTGGTATTTCTGCTACAGATCTTGATCCATTTGATGCAGTTAGTCAAACAGGAAATTCATTCATTATTTCAAATGGATCATGGGCTTCGTTAACAGGTTCAACAGGACCAGTTGCAGCTACAAATAAAGTTTTAATTGGACAGTTTACAACTGATGGCGTTTTTCATTATGAATTAAATCTTCAAATTGGAACTCCAGTAGCTGGTGGTGTACAAAATTTCGTTGCTTCAAATCCAACTGGTGCTGAAATTTCTATTCCTAGTTTAACTGGAACATTTGGCGGAGTAAATCTTGCACCAACTGTTAATATCACTTCACCTTCAACTGGGTCAAGTTTCTTAACTGGTTCAGTAGTTGCAATTGCTGCTAATGCTGCTGATGCTGATGGTACCGTTGCTTCTGTTCAGTTTTTTGTTGATGGTGTATCTATTGGTACAGATCTTACTGCTCCATACACTGCTAACTATACAAGTACTGCAGGTTCACATAACTTAACTGTTGTAGCTACCGATAATAATGGAGCTCCAACTACTTCATCGGTTGTGGTAATTAATGTTGCAAATAATCCAGCTCCAACATGTTCAATTACTTCTCCTGCTGCTGCGTCATCATTTATAGTTGGCGACATTGTAGCAATAACTGCAAATGCTACTGATAACGTTTCTGTTGCTTCAGTTGAGTTTTTTGTTGATGGAGTATCAATTGGTACTGATTTTACTTCACCTTATGCTGCAAATTATACTGCTGTTTTAGGAAATCATTCTTTAACTGCAAGAGCTACTGATAACTTAGGAGCTACTACAACTTCTACTGCTGTATCAATTTCTGTTGTAAATAACGTTCCTCCAACAGTAAGTATTACTGCTCCATTAGGTGGTGCTCTTTATACTGCTCCTGCTGTAGTAACTATTAATGCTAATGCGGCTGATATTGATGGTTCAGTAACACAAGTTCAGTTTTTTGTTAACGGATTATTAGTTGGAACGGATGCTACTTCTCCATATTCTTTCAATTGGACAAGTGTAATTGGTGCTGCTAATTTAACTGCAAAAGCTACTGATAACAGAGGTGCAATAACTACATCTTCAATTATTGCAATTTCAATTGCTGATCCAAATGCATTACCATATAAGGTTGTAACATCTTCTGCAAGTTGCGCTACAAACAGTTTTTGTATTCCAGTAGCTGCTGTTGATTCAGTAAAAAACATTATCGGTTATGATGTAATCATGGCTTATGATAAAACTAAAGTTACTCCAACGGGTGTTATTACTGTTAGTAGTGATTTAATTACTCCATCTTATGTTGATGTTATCAATAATATTGATGCTACAAATGGTTTAATTAATATTTCTGCATATTTTAATATTTCGGCTCCTGCAACCGCAAATTTCAAAGGTAAAGGAAATGTTTTCTGCGTAGAATTCACAAAAACTGCAAGCTTTACTTCAGTTGATACAGCATCAATTTCAATTACTTCTTTGCAAGAAAGTTATTATACAGGTGTTGCAGCTAAATTGGTTGACGCTGGTAAATTCACTTCTTATAAGGATAGTATCTTCAATGGTAAATTAAAATTCATGGATACTAGTTTACCAATTTCTTATAATTCTGCAAATCCAACTCAATTTTTAATTACTAATATTTATGGTAATAATGCAACATGTACTAGTCTTTCGGCTACTGCAGTTCAACCAAATGTTGCAGGTAATTTTAGTTATGTAATTCAAAATGGCGCGAATATTAGTATCAATAAAGATATTGCTCCTGCAACAGATGTTCAACCAGTAATTAATGGTAATGATGCATTGTTAGCTCGTAAAGTATTATTAAATGATTTATCATTTATACCTACTATTTACCAAGCAATTGCTATGGATGTTAATACTGATGGAGTAATAAGTGCTGGTGACGTTTCTCAAATTAACCAACGTGCTGTATTAATGATTCCAGAATTTAAACAAGCTTGGAATTATAATCAATTAGGTGTATCAAACGGTCAACTTTCTAAAGATTGGTTATTTATGGATACGGTAACTGTAAATACAAATTTAGCTTATAAAATTTCTACTACTTATCCTTCAAATGATGGTATTGGATTCTCTAAAGCTAAAGTTCCTGTACTTGCTTTCTGTCTTCCGGTTCCTGTTTCAAATGCAACTGATTGTCCTATTATTAAGGCAGGTGTATTTAGAGGAGTACTTCTAGGAGATATTGATGGAAATTTTGCAACTGTTTCTCCAAGCAATTTATTTAGAACTGATGATCAAAATAAAGTTACTCTTGATTTATCAAAAGCATTTATTCATGATGGTTTTGTTGATGTTCCAGTTGCTGTTACTTCAACATCTACTGTTAATGCACTTGATTTTGCAATGAAATTTAATGCTGGATCAATTGTTTACAATTCAGTTGTAGATCATACAAATTACCTTCAAGCTTTAGCAAATCTTAATGCTGATGATAATACATTACGTTTCACTTCAAATAGTTTTAATAGCTATGAGCAAGGAAAATCTTTAGTTTCAGTTCGCTTTGCTATGAAATCTACTCAATTAACTGAAGCTGATTTCAGTTCATTAGTTGGTTATATCAATGGTAATAGAGTTGCTTTAGAAGTAGTAGGAGCAAGATTAGCTTCTGATAATTCTGCAATTATTACTATTTATCCTAATCCTGCTAGCTCATCATTAAATGTTGTTGTATCTGAAAATGCAACAGTTCAATTATTAGATGTTGAAGGTAGAGTAGTATTAATTCAAACAAATGTAAATGCTAACCAAAGTCAGGAAATTAATACTCAATCTTTATCAAGTGGTGTTTACTTGATGAAAGTTTCAAATGAGAATTTTGTTTCTGTGAAAAAAGTGGTTATCAAAAAATAGTTTTTCTTTTCCATCTACTAGCTCCGGTCGAAAGATCGGAGCTTTTTTTTATGAATATTAAAAACACTTCAAAATAATAGAGTTTGCTGAAGATTTTAATTAACATTAAATTAATCTTCTTATCTTTTAATTCGCGCTATTTATTATCAATTTCGTTTGCAATAACCAGTTAGATGAAGAAAATATTTATTGCTTTTGTTACTTTTATTTTGCTTTTAATTTTAGCAAGTCAAGGAGTTTTTCCTGTAGATTCTACTTTATTTATAAAATCAAATGCCATAAATAATTTTGCTAATTCATCAAAACATGATTTATTTAAAGGATTAGAGCGTAAAAAGGTTTCCAGAGTAATTAAAAAAAGTAAATTGAAAACTAAGAATATTAATTCTAAAAGGTTAAGTTCAAGCACAATAAACTTATCCATTTCTGCACTTTCAAACACTACATTTTGTAGTGGTGATTCAGTTGAATTAATAACAAGATATACTTTAGGAATGTATTATCAATGGTATTCTAGTCAAGGGGGAAAAGTTTGTTCGAACACTTTAATCGCCGGAGCAACAAGTTCTTCTTATTTTGCGAAGGTAAGCGGATATTATTTCCTAACAGTTATTGATCAATCCGGTAATTCAATTACATCTAATATTATCAATGTTACTGTTAATCCTTCACCGCAAGTAAACATTTTAACCAACGGACCATTAACTTTTTGTGAAGGAAGTTCAGTAGTTCTTACCGTATCTACCTCTGCTGGTAACTCTTTCCTTTGGTCGAATGGAGTACCTCGCCAATCTATTTTAGTAGATACTACTGGAACATATTATGCTGAGGTTACAAACCTAAAGAATGGTTGTAAAACCATTTCTAAAACGGTTGTAATATCGGTTTATACTTTACGGACTGATATAAATAAAGACGGAATTACTGATTATGCAGATTATCTCTTACTAATTCAAAAGTATAATAATAGTTGCGCTAATTGCACTGAAGATATTGATCAGGACGGGAAAATTAAAAATGAGGATTTTTTAAAACTCTTAGGTGATTATAATTTGTATTGCTATTAAAGAAATATCATTCAGTATATTTATTCTCTTAACATTTTAGTTACAATATCTTAATTTATTGCATATTTTGCTATGTTACTAAAACCTTAAATTTGGATATTAAAAATATTATAATGAAAAGAGCTCTCTTAATATATTTACTTCTAATTATTGTTGGAATAGTACAAGGTCAGTCGCAAATAGAGTTTGCGAAATTTATTGAATCTTCAGCGGTTAATAATTCTTCTTCAAATAATTTAGGAAAAAAAAATCATACAATAATTGATCAATTGCAATCATCAAAAACTATGTTGCAAATTGACTCATTAGATACAGTTTTTTTCGATCTTGCCAATGCTGTAATTACTGGTAATTATATTGATATACCTGTATCAATTATTTCTGATGACTCTATTGACGCTTTAGATTTTTCCTTAAAGTACAATCAAACAAATTTAGTTTACGATTCAATAATTGATTTAACAAATTATTTACAAGCATTAGCATTTTATAATACTAATGATTCTACAATTCGTTTTACATCAAATAGTTTTCAACAATACAGCAAAAATGTACCACTTGTAAATATTCGTTTTGATATTTTAGGAATAGGGTTTAATACTTCTGATTTGTGGTCAATAAAAGTTTATTTAAAAGGACAAAAGTGTAGTATTAAGTTATTCAATCAAACCTCAATTGGATTTAATGAAATTTCTGAAAATGCTAATTCATTAATTGCATTTCCAAACCCTTGTAATCAATTATTAAATTTAAGATCAATTTATAATTCTTCCATATGCATTTTTGATTCAAATGGTAAAGAAGTTTACGGTAACAAAAACGTAACTGCTAACAGCAATTTGGAAATAAATACAGAGAAATTTTCACCTGGTATATATTTACTAAGAAGTGAGTTTAATCAGAAATACTTAACTAGAAAAATTATTATCGAATAATGTTTCTAGCTTTTCAGGCGTAGATTTGTTTTCTTTTTCATTCTTAAGAAGTTCGGAATACCAATAGCCAGAATCTTTAATGGTTCTTTTTTGAGTTTTATAATCAACATGTACAATTCCAAATCTTGGTAAGTATCCTTCTGTCCATTCAAAATTATCTGTAAACGACCACACGAAATATCCTTTTACATTGGCACCTTCCTGCTTGGCGCGATTCATCTCTTGTATACAAGATTTTAAAAACGAAACTCTTTCTATGTCGTGGATATTGTCATTCGTAATTTGATCATTAAATGCAGCACCATTTTCTGTAACATAAATTTTCTTTACTTCTGGGTATTCATTAAATTGGTTGATCATTTTATAAAGCGATTCAGGAAATACTTCCCAATTCATTACTGTACTTTTAACATTTCGTTTATTTGCTGCAACTATCGAAGCTTTCATATACGGTGTCATCATTGAATACTTAACTACTTCTCGAGTATAATTTTGTACACCAATAAAATCAGGAATTGCTTTTAGTAATTCATAATCACCAGGCTTCATGTATTTCTCAATTTTGCTCATGAATGGTAATCTATCAATTGGATATCCATATCCTAACAAGGGTTCAATAAATAATCTATTCAAAAGCGTATCTACACGAATAGCAGCCTCTCGATCTTTTAAATCTTGACTATAAGGAGTAATATAAGAACATGAAAATGTTGTTCCTACTTCTGAGTTAGGCATTAACTCTTTTAATATTCGAATTCCAGATGCTTGGCAAAGAGCAGTATGAT
>JANPGA010000207.1:0-5180 GCA_031423735.1 Bacteroidota bacterium
TATCAAACAATACCATCCTTAACGCAACAAACTGGTCGAAAGGAATTTATTTTCTCGAATTAAATATTTTCGGGAATACTACTGTAAAGAAATTAGTGAAGCAGTAAAAATATTTGTTTTTGATCTAAAACATTTGAAATATTAAAGAGTGCGTCTTAATTTTATATTTCAAATAAAATTATATTATTTGATCTAGGCATTCAATGTAATATGGATAGCTGTAAATAAAAATTGTTTCTAAATTAATTGATCGCATAAATTATACGACTCCTCTGGAGTCGAAATCCTAATGAAATTTTGTTTTCTATAACATATGACCCTTCTAGGGTCATATGAAAATATGGTTAATTGTAATGTTTGTTATAAGAGATTTAAATCGAGAAGAAATTTTTTCGTCCTTAACGTAATCACATATCCTAGAAACTCACCACCAAACAAATGCTAAAGTAAAACGTGTAAACAGAAGATCCATTACTGTGTTTTTAATGTTTTTAAAAATCTTTAATATGCTAAGCTGTAATCTTTTTTTTCTTTGATGGTACTTGGCGATTTTTTTTGACAGCGTTTTTTGCTTTCAACTCAGCCATCAACTTTCTAAAATCAGAAAATTCAGCCTTCGTCCACGGTACAGATTGAACAGTGAAATCAACATTTTTTGGTTCGCGTATTATTCCCATTTTCAAATCTTCAAATCATAAAATTTTCAAATCAAATAATCTTCAATCCACGATAGCTACCTGAATTCAAATCAAATAATTTTCAATCCACGATAGCTATCGGGATTCAAATTAATTAATCTTCAAATTATTTTACCCCAACCCTCTATTCAAAAAATCCAAAAGAGGTTTCATAGTTTTATAACCTGTTGCAACAGTTTTAACAAAATCTTTAGATAAAACCTCTGCATCTGTTAAGGAATGCGTTGCTACGAAGCTTGTATATTTCAACAATTCGATATCTGGATGAGTTGGATCAACACCTTTGGGAGCTTTCTTTAATTTGTAATCTAATAGTTCATCAAACCATTTTTTAAAAGTTTTATTTTTAATGATCCCTTTAAATTCGTCGGTATTGTATTCAACTTCTTGGCGCAATTGTTTTAAAACGGGCGCTTCCGGCATCCAAAAACCACCGGCAATCATATTTCCCATGCCTTCTTTAGTTGGATCTATTTGTAGATAGAGCCCACAATTTCTTGATTTTTTCCCTCCAACATTGATGGACGCTGAAAAATTACTTTTATAAGGATCTTTATTTTTGCTGAATCTCACGTCACGGTAAATCCTAAAAACACAATCTTTAGGTTCCAAACTTGCTAATGCAGGATCAATTTTGCTAAGAGCTGGAATTAATTCAGCGATAAATTGGTGAAAATCGTCTTTGGCGGTTTCATAACGTGCTCGGTTCTTGTCAAACCAGATTCGGTCGTTATTTTTACGGAGATCTTTGAGGAATTTTAGGGTAGCTGGCTGAATCATTGGTTACAAATATTGCTTTTATTAATAAATGATTAACGGTTTTTGCTAAAAAATGTTAAAAAGTTTTTCGTTGAAATATTTGTTAATTGCTTCAGAATCTTTTTTACATTTGTCAAACGCAGAAACAAGTAGCGATTAATTTCCATTGTTTAGCAAATTAAAACTAGCAAAATAGACCTAACCAACATATTCTTGTTAACGCAAAAATGAAAACTTCCAAGAAGACTGGAAAAGAAGCCCCTTCAAAGGCGAAAAAGAGTCCCGCACCTGCTGCCAAGACTCGTAAGATGGAACCCCTGAAATCCAAAGAACTAAAAAATCAACGGTTCGATGATTCGGAAGACGAAGAGGAAATGGAACCTGAAATTATGGATGATAATTTTAAAGGTTTTGATGATTTCTTCGAGGATGCAGATGAAGAGGATGATTAATTAATTCCCTCTGTAAAGTGCGCCGCCACAGTGATTTTTACTTGATCCGGTTGTACTGCAGAGAACATTATCCTTATTATTTACGAATAACATAGCTAGGAAAGCAAATACAATTGCTTCTTTAAAATTAATAATATCCGCCGATGGTTTTTCTAACTTTCTGCTTGTTATTGATGCAATGCGTTCAATTAAAAATGTATTAAAGGCACCACCTCCACTAATGAGAATATGATCGTTAGTGGAGGTGATATTTTTTAGTAATTCATGTTGAATTGCAATGTGCTCAACACTCGTTCGAAGGATGTCGGCAATAGGCTCTTTCCTTTGATTTATAAGAGGTAAAACTGCCAAATCAAACCATTCTTTACCCAAGGATTTTGGCTTACTCTTTTTGTAAAAATCTAACTGATTTAGTTGTTCTAAAAGATCGGGAATACTATTCCCACTTCTAGCAATTTCACCACCTTCATCATAAGGTTTATCAAGCTTATTTGCTAAAAAGTTGAGCAGCATATTTACCGGACAAATATCAAATCCAATCCTTTGCTCCTTTTCTTCATAGGAAACATTTGCAATCCCGCCAAGGTTAATACAAGCAGCATAATTTGGGAATAATAACCGATCGCCGATTGGCACTAAAGGAGCACCTTGTCCACCTAGCGCAATGTCCTTACTTCTAAAATCACAGATAGTATCGATCCCTGTTCTTGCTGCTATTTGGGCTCCATCACCAATTTGAAATGTAAAATTTTTACTGGGCTGATGAAAAATGGTATGTCCGTGAGAGCCAATAAAAGCGGGTGAAATTTGATGTTTAGTATTAAAATTAATGATCAATTCTGCAAAGTATTTCCCTAAATCCGCATTAGTAAACGCTAACTCATCTGCGGAAGCATATTGAACATTTTTAAGACGAGATTTCCACTCCTCGCTATAAGGAATTGTTTCTGCTACATCTAGGTTAAAATGCCAGCCGTTAGTATCTTCGTAAAAAGTAGTTGCAGCTAGGTCAACACCATCCAAAGAAGTTCCCGACATTAGCCCTAAAATCTGTAAAGGATGACTGGTTTTAGAAGTATAATTCATGTTTACTAAATTATTATTTTTATTTATGCATGAAAAAGAGAAAATTGATACCTGAAATTGACTGAATGGATTATTTTTGGCAATCTTAAACAAAACTTATGTTATTTCAATTAAGCGAGGAGCACCTCATGATACAGCAAGCGGCGCGTGATTTTGCTCAAAATGAATTAAAGCCTGGAGTTATTGAACGCGATGATCAGCAAAAATTCCCAACAGAACAAGTAAAACGCTTAGGCGAATTAGGGTTTCTAGGAATGATGGTTGACCCGAAATATGGTGGTGGCGGACTTGATACGATTTCATACGTTTTGGCGATGGAAGAGATTTCAAAGATAGATTCTTCTGTTTCGGTAATCATGTCGGTTAACAATTCTCTTGTTTGTTGGGGATTGGAGAATTTTGCTTCCGAAGCTCAAAAGATGAAATATTTAGTTCCTTTAGCCAAAGGAGAAGTGATTGGAGCTTTTTGTTTGTCGGAGCCTGAGGCAGGTTCTGATGCTACATCTCAACGAACAACGGCAATTGATATGGGCGACCATTATCTTTTAAATGGAACTAAAAACTGGATTACGAATGGAAGTTCTGCTTCTACGTATTTAGTTATGGCTCAAACCGATGTATCGAAAGGTCATAAAGGAATTAACTGTTTAATTGTTGAAAAAGGTTTACCTGGATTTACTATTGGACCGAAAGAAAATAAATTAGGAATTCGTGGATCTGATACGCATTCGTTGATGTTTCAGGATGTGAAAGTGCCAAAGGAGAATAGAATAGGTGAGGATGGTTTCGGGTTTAAATTCGCGATGAAAACATTGGCTGGAGGAAGAATTGGGATTGCTTCGCAGGCATTAGGCATTGCATCAGGAGCTTTTGAGTTGGCATTGCAATATTCAAAACAGCGTAAGGCTTTTGGTACAGAGATCTGCAATCATCAGGCAATTCAATTTAAACTTGCTGATATGGCAACCGAAATTGAAGCCGCACGTTTACTGTGTTTGAAAGCCGCGTGGCAAAAAGATCAACATTTGGATTATGCACAAACAAGTTCGATGGCTAAATTATTCGCATCAGAAGTAGCAATGAAAACTACAGTTGAAGCAGTTCAGATTCATGGAGGATATGGATTTGTAAAAGATTTCCATGTAGAACGATTGATGCGTGATGCTAAAATCACACAAATTTACGAAGGTACATCTGAGGTACAACGAATAGTGATCTCTAGAGGTGTTCTTCAATAAGCTTATGAAAAAAGAAAAACAGTTTTTCCTAGTATTAGCTTTAATGATTGCATTGCTGCATTCAGGTTGTACTTCACAAAAAAAATTAGTGTATTTGCAAGGAGATGCTTCTCTATTAAAAGATACTACTACTTTTCAAATGAAGTTATACCCAGGTGATATTATAGCTGTTGAACTTTATACGGTAAATCCAGATGCATTTCCAGGTCTAGGAACGTTAAATAGTCATCCTATAACTGCTGATAATCGTTCGGCTTATGAAAAGGGTTTTGTACTCGATAAATCTGGTAATGTATCACTGCCTTATGTGGGTGCAATTAATCTAGCTGGTTTAACACTTGGTGATGCGCACGATACAATTGTTGGTCGGTTTAGGACATTTATTGATGAGCCAATTATTACACTTAAGAAATTAAGTTTTAAGGTTTCTATCATTGGCGAGGTAAATCGTCCGGGGCTATATTATATACCTAATGAGCAGCTCACCATTTTAGAAGCGATAGCGTTGGCAGGTGATCTAACAAATTATGCTAATCGTACCGATCTAAAAATTTTGCGAAAATCAGGTGATGGTATAATTGAAATACCCGTTGATTTTACATCGAAAACTGCATTTACTGGAGCTAGTAAATATATTTATCCAGATGATATTGTTTATGTTCCTCCAACGCGTAAAAAGGCATTCACATCAATAAGTCCAGCTACCCAAGTTCTTACTTCACTAATAACTACTTTGGTTTTAGTGGCAGCGCTTTACATTCGAAAATAAATTGTAATGGAAAATTCATTGAATAAAGCTCAACAAAATGATGAGTTAGATCTAGGAAGGTTTCTTAAAGAGTTATACAGAAAATGGTATTACTTTTTAATCACTGGATTTATTGTTGCTTTGTTGGCAGTTTTCTATATTAAATTCACCTTACCTGTTTACCAAACTTCTGGGAGTG
>JANPGA010000208.1:0-6793 GCA_031423735.1 Bacteroidota bacterium
TGCTCCTTTTCCTTTTCCCATACGAACCTCTAATGGCTTACGAGTAATTGGTTTGTCAGGAAATATACGAATCCAGATTTGGCCTTCACGTTTCATGAAACGAGTTACTGCAACTCGAGCAGCTTCAATTTGGCGTGAAGTAATCCAGCATACTTCTAATGACTTGATGGCAAATGATCCGAAGGCGATAGTTGCTCCGCGATTGGCTACACCACTAGGCACCATTTTGTGCTGTTTTCTGAATTTGGTTTTTTTCGGCTGTAACATAACTTATTGTATGATTGCTTTCAGCGTTAAGCTTCTTGCTATACTATTGATAATTTTTATTAATCCTAGTTGGATTTATTTCCTCCGCGTCCTCCGCGTCCTTTTGAACGATCTCCTCCACGGTCACCACGATCTCCACGATCATTTCTATCTCCTCTTTCACGTCCTTTTGGAGCTCCTGTTCCGGCTGCGGCTGCATTGCTTCCAATGTTTGGAGAAAGATCTCGTTTACCGAAAATTTCGCCTTTACATATGTAAACTTTAATACCTACAATACCATACTGAGTATGAGCTTCTCCTAAGGCATAATCGATGTCAGCACGGAAAGTATGCAATGGAACACGTCCATCCTTATATTGTTCTGTACGTGCCATTTCTGCTCCGCCTAAACGTCCGGAACAAACAATTTTAATTCCTTCTGCACCCATTCTCATCGTTGAAGCAACAGATTGCTTCATTGCACGACGGAAAGAAATACGTGCTTCTAATTGGCGAGCTATTCCATCAGCAACTAATTGTGCATCTAATTCAGGACGTTTGATTTCGTAGATATTAATTTGCACATCTTTACGAGTGAGCTTTTTAATTTCTTCTTTCAACTTATCCACTTCAGCTCCACCTTTCCCGATAACGATACCTGGACGTGCAGTATGAATTGTTACAGTAATTAATTTTAGAGTACGCTCTATAACTATTCTAGAAATACCACCCTTTATTAAACGTGCAAGTAGGTATTCACGGATTTTCTCGTCTTCAACAAGTCTGTCGGCATAATTTCTACCACCGTACCAGTTTGAATCCCAACCGCGTATTATTCCTAAACGGTTACCAATCGGGTTTGCTTTTTGTCCCATTTCTTGTAAATCAGTTAGCTATGTTGGTTTCGGTTGACTTATTTGTTATCGTTTTATTATCAACGATTAATGTAATATGATTTGAACGTTTGCGAACACGATGTCCTCTACCTTGAGGTGCAGGGCGAAGGCGTTTTAACATTCTTCCGCTATCTACATGTACATCCTTTACAACTAGTTCTTGATCTTCAATTCGTTTTCCTTCATTTTTAGCTTGCCAATTAGCAAGTGCTGAAAGCAAAAGTTTCTCTAATCTTCCTGCTGCTTCTTTAGTACTAA
Organism: Bacteroidota bacterium; assembly: GCA_031423735.1. Taxonomy (GTDB): domain Bacteria; phylum Bacteroidota; class Bacteroidia; order AKYH767-A; family OLB10; genus JANXSD01. The sequence continues at coordinate 1,401 of JANPGA010000208.1, forward strand.
AACGAAGAGAAGCTAAAGCTAAATCGATACGTTTTCCACGAATCATATCAGCTACTAATCGCATTTTTCTTGGAGAAGTAGGGCAATCATTCAACTTAGCGATTGCTATTTGTTTTAGCTCAGCCTTGTTGGCTTCAGCTGCGGTACGTTTTCTGGCTCCCATGATTATTTCGATCCTTTATCTTTACCACCAGAGTGACCTCTGAATGTTCTGGTTGGAGAAAATTCACCTAATTTGTGACCTACCATGTTTTCTGTAACATATACAGGAACAAATTTATTCCCATTATGTACTGCAAATGTATGTCCAACGAAATCTGGAGAAATCATTGACCGGCGAGACCATGTTTTGATAACAGTCTTTTTTCGGTTATCGTTCATCTGTGAAACTTTCGTTTCTAACTTGATGTCGATGTAAGGACCTTTTTTAAGCGAACGGCTCATATTATTTATCTTGTGAATCGTTAGAATTACTTCTTACGACGTTCAATAATATATTTGTTAGTAGTATTATTCTTTTTACGTGTCTTATAACCTTTTGCAAGAAGACCTTTGCGTGATCGAGGATGACCTCCTGAAGCACGACCTTCACCTCCACCCATTGGGTGATCCACTGGATTCATTGCAACACCTCTAACTCGAGGGCGGCGACCAACCCAACGTGTGCGTCCTGCTTTACCAAGACTTACCTTGTTGTGATCTGGATTTGATACCACACCAATTGTAGCGATACAATTAACAAGTATCATTCTTGTTTCACCTGATGGCATTTTCAACACTGCATATTTACCTTCACGAGCTGCAAGTTGAGCATAAGAACCAGCACTACGTGCTATCTTTCCACCTTGACCTGGGCGCATTTCGATATTATGAATGATTGTTCCAAGAGGAATATCTTTTAGTGGTAGGGCATTTCCTAATTCAGGGGCTGCTTTTTCACCTGAGTGCAAAATCTGATCAACCTTTAAACCTACTGGAGCAAGAATATATCTTTTCTCACCATCACTATAGTTTAACAAAGCGATAAAAGCAGTACGATTTGGATCGTATTCAATGCTCATTACTTTTGCTGGAATATCACTTTTATCTCTTTTGAAATCGATTAAGCGATATTGTCTGCGATGACCACCACCAATGTAGCGCATTGTCATCTTTCCAGAGTTATTTCTTCCACCTGAACGCTTTAATGGTTCAAGTAACGACTTCTCTGGAGTGTCTGAAGTGATCTCGGCATAATCATTCTGTGTAGAATGACGTTGACCCGGGGTCATTGGACGTATTTTTCTAGTTCCCATTTCTCAGTCTGTGCTATTATATATTACCGAAGAAGTCTATGTTATCACCTTTTTTCAAGGTAACGATTGCCTTTTTGTAATTAGGCTTTGCACCTGACACTACACCAGTTTTGGTTCCGCGAGACTTTGATTTCCCACGATACACCATTGTGTTCACTGATTCAACAGTAACGCCGTACATTGATTCAACCGCCTTTTTAATCTCAATTTTATTTGAGAAACGGTTTACTATAAAGCCGTAACGAGGCTGTTTTTCGGTAATCCGGTTCATCTTTTCGGTGACAACCGGCTTCTTCAGGATCTCCATGATCTTTTATTCTATTGGTTTATCGTGCCAATGCACTTAGTTAATTCAGACTGATAATTTAGTTTTTAAAATTTCGAACTTGGAAATAATTAACTAAATTAATTGTGTTATTTTAATAAAGTACTTTCAATAATTGGCAACGAACTTTCTGTTACTATAATGTTTGTTGCATTCAATATATCATAAGTACTTAAATCAGAAGCTGTTACTACTTTGTTACGCTCCAAATTTCGGGACGACAAATATACATTTTTATTCGATGCTGGAAGCACTAATAATGTTTTTTTATCTGAAACCTGTAAATTCTTTACAAGATCTAACATTAATTTTGTTTTTGGTGCATCGAAATTAAAGTCTTCAAGAACAGTGATACTGTTACTTTTTGCTTTATAAGTTAGAGCTGACAATCGAGCCAAGCGTTTCAATTTCTTATTTAAAGAGAATGAATAATCACGAGGACGAGGACCGAAAACACGACCACCTCCAACAAACAATGGAGACTTCATTGATCCGGCACGAGCACCACCAGTACCTTTCTGGCGTTTCAACTTTTTAGTTGTTCCTGATACTTCGTTACGTTCTTTTGATTTATGAGTTCCTTGACGTTGATTAGCCAAGAATTGCTTTACATCTAAATATATAGCATGATCATTCGGTTCAATCCCGAAGATGCTGTCGTTAAGATTGGCTTTACGACCAGTTTCTTTGCCTGATAGGCTTAATATAGCTAATTCCATGATTATTTAATCACCGTTACAATTGAACCTTTGTGTCCTGGGATTGCTCCTTTTATTAATAGCAGATTTTGTTCTGGTAAAACCTTAACAATCTGAAGATTTTGAAGCATTACTCTTTCGTTACCCATGTGTCCTGCGGTACGAATACCTTTGAATACACGAGATGGCCATGAAGACGCGCCACGTGAACCTGGTGCACGAAGACGGTTATGTTGACCGTGAGTTGCACCTCCTACTCCACTAAAATTGTGGCGACGAACAACACCTTGAAAACCTTTTCCTTTGGAAGTTCCTACAACTTCACAAAAGTCACCTTCTTGAAAAATATCGCAGCCTACAAGATCTCCAAGAGCATATTCTTTTTCAAATTCTGCGAATTCTACAAGACTTCTCTTAGGCGTTGTGCCTGCTTTAGCGAAGTGACCCAGCATAGGCTGAGTTGTGTGCTTCTCTTTTTTCTCGCCAAAGGCAAGTTGAACAGCTTTATAGCCGTCATTTTCTACTGTTTTAACCTGTGTAACAACACAAGGACCGGCTTCCACTACCGTGCAGGGAATATTATTTCCATCTGCATCGAATATACTGGTCATGCCAATTTTTTTTCCGATGATACCTGCCATCTTAACTAATTTTTTAGTTGTTTTGGTCTTAAATGAATACTTATTGATAGAATCCTAAACTTAGGATTCCCAAATTATAACCTTATCGGTGTATAGTAAAGAACGAACTGTACTTATTAAACTAACTAAACTTTAATTTCAACTTCTACTCCACTAGGCAATTCCAACTTCATTAACGCATCTACTGTTTTAGCTGTTGAGCTATAAATGTCAAGTAAGCGTTTATATGAACATAATTGAAATTGTTCACGTGCTTTTTTGTTTACGTGAGGGGAACGTAATACCGTATAGATTTTTTTCTCAGTTGGAAGTGGAATTGGTCCACAAACAATAGCTCCTGTCGGTTTTACTGTCTTTACAATTTTCTCTGCTGATTTATCAACTAGATTGTAATCGTAGGACTTTAATTTGATTCTAATTCTCTGGCTCATATTTTTTTAAAGAACGATAATGTGTGAGGTACTAATGCACTTATAATTAGAACTATACTTTTTCTGTTGATTTACCTTTCACTTTAGCAACAACTTCTTCTGCGATTGCACGAGGCGTTTCAGCATAATGAGAGAATTCCATTGTTGAAGAAGCACGACCAGAAGTGATTGTACGTAAAACTGTTACATAACCAAACATTTCTGACAACGGAACTTTTGCTTTTACTACTTGAGAGCCAGCACGAGAATCCATTCCTTCCATTTGTCCTCGGCGACGGTTAAGATCCCCTACTACATCACCCATGTTTTGTTCTGGAGTTAACACTTCCAACTTCATGATAGGCTCAAGAAGAACTGGTTTAGCTTTTGGCAATGCTTCACGATAAGCTGTTTTCGCACAAATCTCAAAAGAAAGAGAATCTGAATCGACGTTATGGTAAGAACCGTCAGTTAAACGAATTTTCAAAGTTTGAACTGGGAATCCTGCCATAACTCCATTTTGCATAGCAGCACGGAATCCTTTTTCTACAGCTGGGATAAATTCACGAGGAATATTACCACCACTGATTTCGTTTATAAATTGTAATCCACCATTTTTATCAGTTACATCGAAATCTTCATCAACTGGAGAAACGGTAAACTTAATATCGGCGAACTTACCACGACCACCTGTTTGTTTTTTGTAAACTTCACGATGTTCGATTGTACCTGTAATAGATTCCTTATAATTTACTTGAGGAGCTCCTTGATTTACTTCAACTTTAAATTCTCTTCTTAAACGATCAACGATAATTTCAAGGTGTAATTCACCCATTCCACTGATAATTGTTTGACCTGATTCTTCATCAGACTTAACACGGAAAGTTGGATCTTCTTCAGCAAGTTTACCTAAAGCAACACCCATTCTATCAACGTCAGCTTGAGTTTTTGGCTCAATTGCTAAACCGATTACAGGCTCAGGGAAATTCATTGCTTCGAGAACAATTGGATGGCCTTCAGCACAAAGAGTATCACCTGTTTTAATATCTTTAAATCCTACAGCAGCACCGATATCACCAGCTATAATGAATGGAATTTGATTTTGTTTGTTTGCATGCATCTGGAAAATACGAGAGATGCGTTCTTTTTGACCTGAGCGAGAATTCCAAACATAAGAACCAGCATCTAACTTACCAGAATAGCAACGGAAATATGCAAGACGACCTACGAAAGGATCAGTAGCTATTTTAAAAGCTAAAGCTGTGAAAGGCTCGTTTACATCTGGCTTACGAGTAATTTCTTCTTCAGTATCTGGATTAATACCAACAATGTTATTCTTGTCCATTGGTGAAGGAAGTAATTCCATCACATAATCAAGCATTGTTTGAACACCCTTATTCTTGAAAGAAGAACCACAAACCATTGGAACTACTTTATTTGCAATACAAGCTTGGCGAAGAGCGGTTAGAATTTCCTTTTCAGTAATTGAATTAGGGTCTTCAAAATACTTCTCCATTAATTTATCGTCAAATTCAGCAATTGCTTCTAATAATTTCTCACGATAAATCTTGGTATCTTCAAGCATATCTTCAGGAATAGGAACTTCTTGAAAAGTCATCCCTTGATCTGCATCATTCCAAATGATACCTCTGTTATTAATCAAATCAACAACACCTTTGAAGTTATCTTCAGCACCAATTGGTAATTGTAAAGGAAGTGGGTTACCACCTAAAACTTCACGAACTTGATTTACAACATTTAAGAAATCAGCACCTGCACGATCCATTTTATTTACGAAACCGATACGGGTTACGTTATAATTGTTCGCCAACCGCCAGTTTGTTTCAGATTGAGGCTCAACACCATCTACTGAAGAAAAAAGAAATACTAAACCATCTAATACACGTAATGACCTATTTACTTCAACTGTGAAGTCAACGTGACCTGGTGTATCAATAATATTAATCTTATAGTTATTGTCGCGATATTTCCAAAAGCAAGTTGTAGCAGCAGAAGTGATTGTT
>JANPGA010000209.1:0-3122 GCA_031423735.1 Bacteroidota bacterium
ACAGATGTTTCAGGATAAGGTTGAAACCAACTAACTTCTTCTTCAGTCTTTGTGGTAAAAACCTTTTCCCAATGATCTTTTGTATCTGAAGTAACCATACTATTTATGCTATGATTATTGTTTTTTAATTTCCGACAAATCCATTCCACAAGTAGGACATGATCCTGGTTTGTCAGAAAGCACTTCCGGATTCATTTCGCATTGATAAAATGTATCTCCTGGTTTTAATGTGGAAGTATCTAGGTTAAAAGTCTGAGCTATGGCCACGCCAGTTGAGTCGGTAGTTGAAGCTTTTTCAGAATTACTTGAAGAATTATTACAAGAGGCAGTTATTAATGCAATAGCGCTTGCAATTAGTAGAAGATTTTTTTTCATCTTATTCAACGGTATTAAAATTATTGTTTGATAAATTTATTTATTGATAAATGGCTATTAGTTTTTAGTTGTAGGAAGTAAATCCCTTTTTCCAAATTAGAAATATTTAAAACAATTCCATTTGCATCTTTTGTTTTAGTAAGAGTAATCGGTTCACCTAATACATTTAAAACTAAAATTTCATAGTTGTTATTAGTTGTTTCTAAACTAACATGCAATTCGTTTTCTGCAGGGTTAGGGTAAAGAAAAAGTTTATTGAATTCCAATTGTTGTAGGCCCGTTGAAGTTGTATCAAGTACTCTAAAACTCCCCATCATTCCATCATCTTCATGATGTAACAAGTGGCAATGATACATGTATGGAATGCTATCATTTGCAAAGTCTTCAAACCTAGTTATGAATTCTACATATTGATTTGGAAGTACAAGAACAACATCTTTTTTTCCTCTTTCATAATTAGGTACAGCCCCTCCATTTACATTGAGTAGATAAAAATGCATATCATGAATATGAAATGGATGCGCAATACTTGTATTATTTGTTACTCGCCATTTTTCTGTGTTGTTTAGGTAGGTTGTTACGTTTATTACACTCATATCGAAATGAACTCCGTTAATGTTAAATGGGCCAGCAACTTGTCCTATTGAACTCATCATAGTATCTGGTAGAAGATTGAAATTTCTTGAAACAGTATAGCCAGTCCATGGTGTAATTGTTGAAAGAGTTGTAGGAATGGTGGTAATTGGATTCACCGTTTGAGCTCCAATATTAATTTGTAAAATCCCGAAGTTTGCACCATTTAATGGATTTAAATTATAATCAGGTATTGTTCCACCCATCATGCCGGTAACAGTTGCAGCACCATAAATTCCATTTGGCAATTCAGAACTAAAACTGTTAAGGAATATAGTTTGTCCTTGCATTCCTTGAAGATCTAATAAAATTTCAGCTCGTTCACCAGGGCTCAATCTAATTCTCGTTATTGTAATTGCACTATCTAAAAGTCCGCCATCAGTAGCAATCATTTTAAAAGATTTGTTATTTGTAAATCCAAAATTGTAGGCGCGCATAGAGGATCCATTTAATAATCGTAAACGAATAACCTGTGAAGGTGCATTTAAGTAAGGATGTAACGATCCATTCACAAAAACTGCAGTATCTTCTTCTGTTGAAATTGCTATTTGCGTTAATACATCAAAGGCTTTGGTTTGTACAATAATTGGAAAATCATCTACTCCATATGTTCTAGGTAAAACAAGGGCATCTTCAATACTGTCTTTTACAATGATCATTCCTGCGATTCCTTTTGCAACATGCAAATCTGTTTTTCCTTCTCCATGTGGATGATACCAAAAAGTCCCTGCCGAGTTAAGGATTTGAAAATTGGGACTCCAAGTGGTTCCTTGATTTATTATTTGATGCGGTCCGCCGTCATCAATCGAAGGCACATGTAATCCATGCCAATGAATGGTAGTAGAATTGCCAAACCCTGTTAGGTTATTTGTAACATTCATAGTCACCCAATCCCATTTATTTACTATTAATGTTGGTGCAAGTAAATTGCCATTTACACCATAAGTAGGAGTGTTAACTCCTGGGTAAAATTGCGTTATACCGTTTTGTATATTTAGATTAAACGCAGTTCCTGTTAAAGCTGGAGGAATAAAAAGTTGATTTTGTGCAAAAGAAAATTGACAAATAAAAATTGTAAGAAGTACTGTTAAATGTCTTTTCATTTTACTAATGTATAATAATAATTTTTTTTGTAATAGGAGCAGTATCTTGACTTTGAATAGTAACAACATATTCTCCATTAGAAATATCGAAACAAGGCAATGCAAAAACACTTGTTTTTGATTTTCCAGATTTGATGATGCTTCCTTTGGTATCTGCCAGTGTGTAATTAAATTCTGTAAGTAAATTGGTAGTAATTTTTAACTCATTATAAACAGGATTCGGTGAGATATTAAAAAAGGTTTTGGTTTCTTTATCTTTTATTCCTGTAATGTTATTTACTGTGAATATATAAGTAAGAGTATCTTTTAAGCTAGGCGAAATTGAATCCCATACAGCATATTTTATTACCGCTGTTCCTGTATCAATATGTGCAGTTATATGAATAAGTAGTAAGCCATAATCACCAGGACTTACTGGCAACATAGTGCCACTGTCAACCAATGAAATATTGCATATTGAGTTATCACAAACGGATGCTTCCCAATTAGTGGGTACATAAGATGACACTTTTTCCCATTGTAAAATAATAGGATTTGATGTGGTATTTAATTGTGTAATCGAGAAGGTTTCTAAATCTTCGAATATTCCAGATTTTTGAATACTATCGTTAGGTAAGAGCGTATAGCTTTGAGAGAAAACATTATCAGTAGCCATAAATAGAATGGCTACTGACAATAGAAAGTAATTTATTAATTGATTCATTAATGAGCAACAGTTAATTTTTGTGAAACTACTTTTCCGTTTACAGATAAACGAACAAAATAATTGCCATTCGATAATTGTGAAATATTAAATTGTTTTTTAATTAAACCACTTTGCTTCTCATCAAGGATAACAGCAACTTGTTTGCCATTTAAATCTGTAATATCCATTAAAATAGTTGATGTTTCTTTCAAACTAAGATTGATATTTACATTTTCACTTGCTGGGTTAGGGAATACTTCGAATGATGAAACGGTATTAGGTAAATCATTAATTCCAGTAGCTGTATTTAACATAGCCATTATAGA
>JANPGA010000210.1:0-2459 GCA_031423735.1 Bacteroidota bacterium
GTTTCCTTACTATATTTTAATTGAAAACTTGAATCGATTAAAAAAGCAAATAGCAGAAAAAACAAAACCGACTTCTCTATTTTAGAAGCCGGTTTAATTTTATAGAATCCTGCAGTAATTGGCACTAAAATGGAAATTACAACTAAATCATCAAATGTCATATATTATGGATAACTATGTTCAAGCATTACGCCTTTTATAGAACTGCCCATTCTTTCGTACACAATTACGTTTTCGAACTGGTCATTAACGCCAAATATAATTAATCTCAGTTTATTTACCTTCTCTGCTTCGTCAAATCCAAAGAAATATCGATAACCGATAATAGTTCCTTGATCTTTAACTTTATCAAAGTTTTCTAAGCAGAATATTCCAAAAGGTTTTTTGCAAATATGTTCAGGAGGATTTCCATTTTGAAAAATACCGGAACTATCGCTAGTGAAACTATCAACTAAAGGGACCATTTCACTTTTGCTTAACAATCTATTTGAATTAGGTGAATGAACAACATTATATTTAATTAAAAAATCAATTAAATTGGAATATTCTCCTGGTCCTCCAAAAGTTGGTTTTTTTATTATATTATTTGTATGTGGAGCGAAATAAGTACCATCGGGTGGTGTAACTGGAAGATCATTCAAATTGAGATCTCCATCAATACTAGAAACGAACAACCGCATATCGTCATTTGTTCCCTCTAAACAATAATAACCAAGTCTTCCGCTTAAAGAATTTTCATTTAAATCAGCAAAACTAATATAGCCTCCTAATCCAATGTTTGTTGCAACATCATTAAAATTTTGAATGAATGCATCGATATAAATATAGGCTTCATCAAAATCTATAATTTGAGTATTGCACTGAATTGGATTATTATTTCCCATATTTTACTTTTTTCGTTACCTAATTTTCTATATTGGAGTTGCAATGCAACAATTTTATAATTTTAATAAACGTGTATTTATCATTGTACCAATATTAGATACAAATCCTTTAAATAAATTATCGTTTCTTAATTTATTTTTAGAACTATGCTAGTTTTAGTTATTGATTTTGAAAATATTAGATATTTTTTAGCAAATTATAATTTCCTAGTAAGTTGTACTACATTTTAATAAGTAAATAAAAACCCTAATTAAAACTAAAAAAGAAGCAGACTCTGTTCGTTATCTACTTAAAAGTTGATACAAATACGAAGAGTCTGCTTGTACTTAGGGAAAATCTATAATTAGTACTTTATTATTAACGATATTTAAATACAATTAGATTATTTCAAAGAACAGATTAAATTACTTGAATATCTTAAATTAATTATGCTTTTTTGAATAAGATCATAAATCAGCTATGAGCATATCAATGACAATTAAAATTTTTGTATTTTCTTGTTTATTTCCCCTTGTCGTAAATAATAATTATATAAACGATAGGTAAATATATGCTTACCTTTAATCAAAAAACAATCCTAAACTTGAGGATGGTAGATCTCACCTTGATTTCAGATGGATTTAATAAGAAAGATGTATCGACTTAGAAAATTATATCCTGTTAAGAAGGCGCAAAAAGTCATCTTTACGAAGACGAGATAAATCAACCTGACTACCATCGGTCATTTTGATGATACCACCATCGCCTTTTATGTATTCCTTAAGATAACTCATGTTGATCAAATGAGAAGAATGAGAACGAAAAAAATTATAGCTACTTAACAGTTTTTCGCAATCCTTTATCGACTTTGATACTACCAAACTTTTATTGTTTATGAAATAAAAAGTAGTGTAAACATTGTCTGCTTCACATCGAATAATATCAGATACTAAAACAAAAACAAAACCAGTTAATGTTGGTAATGCAATTTTTATCTTATCTGAATTATTTGAATTTACATTATATAATAAATTTTGAATATGATCATAGGATTGTTTTATATCCAATTTAGCTTCATATTTTGCAATTGCTTTCCCTAATTCATCAATGCCAAATGGTTTTAATAAATAATCAATAGCAGAAAGCTTTATTGCTTGCAAGGCAAATTGTTCAAATGAGGTAGTAAAAATTACATCGAAATTTATTTCATCAACTGATGCTAATAAATCAAATCCAGTTTTAGGCGGCATCATTACATCTAAAAAAATTAATTGAGGATGGAATTTAGCAATCTTTTCTAACCCTTCATCAACCGATGAACAAATATGTTGAATTTGTATCTGTGGAAAATTTTTATGTAACATCCCCATCAACAGTTCTTGTTGATGTTGCTCGTCGTCGATAATAAGAGTTGATATCATAAATTTTCGTTACATTTCTTCTAATGGCAATTGCATTAAAACTTTTTTTCCTAAATAATTAGATTGGTCATCTAATTTATCTGTTAAAGTAAAAAGTGCATTACTATTTTTTGTTTTATTTAATAAATCGAGACGCTCTTTGGTAATACTTATTCCTAGGGATTTTCTTTTAAC
>JANPGA010000211.1:0-3509 GCA_031423735.1 Bacteroidota bacterium
CCATTTGCATTTACTACGGTACCTACTCCATTATCTTCTGATTTTAATACTCCAAAATTACCTGTACATGCTCCACCTACCGACAACCATGAATCTAACATCACTGTATTAGTTGCTGCTTGTGCTTTGGTATACGATGGTACAATTGCTCCACGATCTTCGTTGTTAAAGAACGTTGAACTCGTTGCAATTTTTAATTCATGTGTGGGTACTCCGTATGCCGCTTGGAATTTATATCCAGTACGTAAATCAGCATATACTCTAAACGTAGTTGATCCCGATGGTAAAACACCGATACTTCCTGCCGCATCTGCTGCATTTGATACATAATACTTTTCAACTATCACATTCTCTAATCCATTCAATGGATTTAATGAGGATACATTTAATGTTTGTCCTGTTGCTCCACTTGGTGACCATAAGTATGAACTATATCCCGCACCAGCATCCAACGTTGTTGAACTGCCTGGACAAAATGCTAATGGACCTGATATACTTGGGGTTGGTAAAGCGTTTATTGTTACTGTTGCTGGAGTGCTAGTTGCTGAACATCCATTAACATCAGTATAACTGTAAGTATAAGTTGTACTTGGACCAGTATAAGGATCTGCTATACTAAATGTTCCTCCTGACGGTGATCCACTTAATGCAATTGATGATCCCGCACATCCACTTACATTTGATGCTGTTACTGTAGGCAATGCGTTAACAGTTACTGTTGCTGGAGCGCTTGTTGCTGAACATCCATTAACATCTGTATAACTGTAAGTATAAGTTGTAATTAGGCCAGTATAAGGATTTGCAATGCTAAAGGTTCCTCCTGAAGGAGATCCACTTAGTGCAATTGATGATCCAGCACATCCACTTACGTTTGATGCTGTTACTGTAGGCAATGCGTTAACAGTTACAGTTGCAGGAGCGCTTGTAGCCGAACATCCATTAACATCCGTATAACTATATGTATAAGTTGTACTTGAACCAGTATAAGGATTTGCAATACTAAATGTTCCTCCTGATGGAGATCCACTTAATGCAATTGATGAACCAGCACATCCAGAAACGTTTGAAGCTACTGGCGTTGGTAATGGATTAACCGTTACTAAAATTGTTTTTGTATTTGTACATCCTGCTGCACTTGTTCCAGTTACAGTATAGGTTGTAGTTACTATCGGATTTGCTGTTACAACTGCTGTGGTAGTTCCACTCAAGCCTGTTGCAGGTGACCATACATATGAAGATGCACCTGATGCTGTGAACGTAACTGATGACCCTATACATATTGATGATGATATAGGCGCAATTAATACTGTTGGTTTTGCTATTTCTGAAACAACAAAAGCAGCTGATGTACCTGTACATCCACTTGCATTTGTAACTGTAACATTATAAGATCCACCTGTTGAAACTGTATTTGTTTGTGTTGTTACTCCATTGCTCCATAAATAAGAAGAAAAACCTGCTCCAGCATCTAAAGTGGTTGTAGTTCCAGCGCAAAAAGTATTTGTTCCTGTAATTACTGGTGTTGGTGCTGTTAGCTCTGTTAATGTTACAGTTGAAGTTCCTGTACATCCTGCTGCATTTGTTACAGTAACTGTATATGCTCCAGGACCAGAACTAGATGCAATTTGTGGATAAGTTAAACTTGCAATTGTTTTTTCATTACCAGTTGGATTCTTAGCAACGTATTGCTCCGTTCCACCAGTAGGTGTACCAACTTGTATATTTAATTCGAATGAGAAAGTTCCTTCTGTAGTAAATTGACCTATTAATACACGGTTAGTTGCTAAAGGACCGGTTGATCCACTTAAGGATGCCCATGATCCATTGAACGTTGATAATAAATTTCCTTGCTGACTTGTTGCATCAAATATATTTCCAGTGATTCCTACTAATGTTACTGATTGAGGAGATCCAGCAAGTAAACCATCTTGAGTTGTTAAAGGTATTCCTGCAGATGGATCAGTATTAGCTAAAATTGAATTTACGTTTACTACATTATTAACACCATCATCTTCTGATTTTAAAACACCAAAATTACCAGCACATCCTGCACCCACTGATAACCAAGAATCAAGCATAACAGTATTTGTACCTGCTTGAACTTTAGTATAAGTTGGAGAAATTTTTCCGCGGTCTTCGTTATTAAAAAATGAAGAAGAAGTTGCAATTCTTAATTCATGTGTAGGCACTCCATAAGCTGCTTGGAATTTATATCCAGTTCGTAAATCAGCATATACTCTATAAGTAGTAGAACCTGTTGGTAATGTTCCAATACTTCCAGCAGCATCCGCTGCATTTGCAACATAATATTTCTCAACTATTACATTCTCTAAACCATTCAATGGATTTGAAGTTGATACATTTAATGATTGTGTTGTAGCTCCACTTGGAGACCATAAATAAGAACTAAATCCAGCACCAGCATTAATAGTTGTTGATGAACCTGGACAATATGATAATGAACCTGTAATTGTAGGTGAAGGATTTGCAAAAGTTGCATCTGAGGATAATAAAACAGTTGCTATTGTTCCAGTTAATGGACTAACCGTATTGGTTCCACTTGGCCAAACTCCATCCGCATCAATAGCTGTACATCCAATTGTAGCAGCTCCAATTGCTGAAGCAAATTGTTGAATTCTTCTAACACCATTTGTATTAGTATTTGGAATAATTGTATTGTATGATCCAGCTGTTGTTGAATACCCTGTAACTACAGATGCTATAGTAACTCCAAGATTCTCAACACAAGCTAAATTTAAAGGTCGACCAGTTCCTGCAACATTATCATAAAGTGCTACGAAATTTTTTGCTGATGCATTACTTCCAACGCATTGAAAAAATGAACCATTATTTACACCAGAAGAAGTGCTATATGCCAAAACAGTAATTCCCAAATCTAATGCTCTTCGCGAAGAAATAACTCCTGCAGTAGACGCAATAACGATTGAAGGATAAACTGTATTACCAGCAGTAAATCGAGCATTTCCTGTATTTACAAAACCAAACCAACCGGTATAATTTCCGCTTGCATCTGTTGTAAATGTTTCATAATTACCAGCTGTAGCAACGTTTGGTCCCGTTGTATAAGTAAACGCTGTTCCCGCAGTATTTGGTAATAAAGGATTACCTGCACCTGAATTTGTGGTACCAAAATCGACAGTTCCTCCACCAAGTGTGGAGTTTGTACAACCTTGTGTATAATATCTGTAAGTCGTACTCGCTGTTAAACCGGTAACCGTTGCTCTAAAGATAATTGGCATTCGTGTTGTAGTTCCAGAGCCCATATATTGAGGCACTATTACTCCAGTAAACCCAGATTGTGTTAGCGTTTGTGCTCTACTTATTTGCGACATGCACAAGACTGCAAGAAGCAATATAAGTATTCGATTGAGTGTAAAATTTTTCTTCATAATAGTATGATGGTTTCGTAATTTACATGTTTAAATTTGAAAATAATTTTAGCCCAATAAAACATACATACGTTTTAGAGGCTATAATTATTTACGATG
>JANPGA010000212.1:0-10124 GCA_031423735.1 Bacteroidota bacterium
TTAAAAATTACGAATTACGAATTACGAAAAAAAATGCTGGGATGAGTGTGCGGCAGGGGTTAAATAAATTAAAAATTACGAATTTCGAAAAAGTATTGGTTAGATAAGATTCTAGTATAATCAACGATTACATTAGGATGAGTGCGGCAGGGGTCAATTAAATTAAAAATTAAAAATTACGAATTACGGAAAAAAATGCTGGGATGAGTGTGCGGCAGGGGTTAAGCAAAAGAGCGAACCGACAATTGGTTAAGCGATGGAGAAATAGAAACCACTGCCAATTGTATTTCACTTAATAGCGATAGATATTTGCACAAAAGTAAATTGATAGTTGGTTACGCTTGTGCCCTTTTCTTTGGTTCGTTTCTTTTGGGCAAGCAAAAGAAATGAATAAACAAGTTGGGAACACGAAAACTATATTATTACCTTAATTCATTTGAGATGGAAGTGTTATAATATTTTCGAAGGTAAAATTATTTAATAGTTCACAAACTGTTAATAGATAGTTGTCTCGATATCTATTGGGATTGCTTACGCCTTTTTTTTTGGTTCGTTTCTTTTTATGGATGACGCGTTTGTTTTTCAATTGTACCCATGAGCTCACAAAAGTTCGGTTTGCGTAAAAAAGAAATGAACAAACAAGATAAGGACGCGCAAACAATAATTTAACTTAAGTGTAATAAGGATGAAGTATCATCATATCTTTAAATATATTAGCTAATTAAATTATCTAATAAAAACGTACAATCCATCACCCATTTCTCTTAACAAAGTAGAAACGATGGGAACTATAAGCTCCACCCAGTACCTTTAAAAGGAAGATGATCATTAAAATTAAAAATTATAACTCATTAACTTTTTTTGCCCACCATTTCTATCGGACGAAAACGTAATGCGCTCCACGTAGTATCAATTGAAACAGCTGTAACAGCATCTAATCCAAATTCTAATGCTAAATTTGCTATTATATCTCTATTAATATCCGTTTTAATGCCAGATGATATTTTTGGATATGCAAACCATAATACATTATCATATTCCAAATGCTTTAAGTTTTTCTTTAAAAAAGTAAGATATTCTTTGCTATTGTTTATGAAAATAATAATATTCTCATTTTTAATTTTAATATTTAGTTGATTCCCAAATCCAAGCTCCAAGAAACTTTTTTCAATAGCTTTCGGGGCATTTAAAATTACACCCTCCGATTTAAATTTTAATTTTTTAATTACATCCTTCATAATAATTAATTGAGAATTGAAGATTAAAAGTAATTAAATTAAAAAAAGCTAACAATAGAAATTATAAATTTCTATTAATCAACGGTTGTTCAAGTACTTTTTGAAGATATTTTTCACTCACTGTTTTTTGCAAAAACTCACCATGTTTTGCATGATGAAGATCGGTTCCTAATGCACTTACTATTTGTAAATCGATTAGTTTTTCTGCTACTTTTTTTGCTTCTAATCCGTAATATCCAGAAAGCGAATTTAAATTTAATTGCAACAATATACCCATGTCATGAAATCGTTGGTATTCATCCATATTACGATACCAAAATGGATATCGTTCAGGATGTGCAAGGATAGGTTTATATCCTAAAACTTGAGCACGAAATAAAATATCACGAACGTTTTCAGGAGGATTAATATAGGAAACTTCAACTAATAAATAATTATCGCCAAAGGTCATCATCTTTTCTTCCTCTAACTTTCGCATAAAACCATCGTCGATATAATATTCGGCGGCAGCACTTATTTCAATAGGAATATTATTTTCTTTTAATGCAGCTCGAACCTTATCAAGACCTTCATAAATTATCTCAGGAGTATTTCTAAAATAATCACTCATTATATGTGGAGTAGTTATCAATTTTGAAAAACCTAATCCATGAAGAGTTCTAATTAATTCAATACTATCTTCAATTGTTTTAGCGCCATCGTCGATTCCCGGAATTAAATGCGAATGCATATCTGTATTTAACGATGAAAAATCATCGAATATCAGTTCAACATTTTTATTAGAAGAAAACGATTTTAATAATGACTTAAACATTAGCGAACGCTTTTTGAAACCAATCAACCGTTACCTCAAGCCCTTCACGAAGGTGATAACGAGGACTATATCCTAGCAAATTTTTTGCCAGAGAAATGTCGGCTAATGAGTTTTTTATATCTCCTTTACGTTCGGGAAGATAATTTGGTTGCTTTATTGACCCAGCAATTTCGGCAATAGTTTTATAGAGAGTATTTACTGTAACACTTTCACCCACTGCAACATTGTAAACACGATTAAAAGCTTCTTTATTATCTGTAAAAAGTGCTCGTACATTTGCTTGAACAGCATTTTCTACGAATGTGAAATCGCGAGTTTGATCCCCCTCACCATAAATTACTGCATCTTTTCCAAACAAAAGTGAATTCATAAACAAGGGTATTGCAGCTGCATAAGGTCCGTTAGGATCTTGATTCGGTCCAAATACATTGAAGTAACGAAGACCAATAATTTCGATACCATAATGCATCGCAAAAACTGACGCATATAATTCATTTGTTAATTTAGAAACGGCATAAGGTGAAAGCGGCCTTCCTAATCGCTCTTCCACTTTAGGCGATTCTTGACTGTCTCCGTAAACCGAACTTGAACTTGCATACACTACTCTTTTAATTCCTGCTTCGCGAGCTGCTGTAAGCATGTTTATGTATCCAGTAGTATTAGCATCACTTGTTGCGATAGGATTCTTTATTGAGCGCGGTACAGAACCTAAAGCTGCTTGATGAGAAAGCAAATCCATGCCTTCACAAGCTTTTTTGCAATCTTCCATTTTTGTGATATCTCCTTCAAAAAATTCAAAAGCTGGATTATCTTTAAAAGATTCGAAATTGCTTAAAAAACCATTGCTTAAATTATCAATTACGCGCACTTTTTTCGCTCCATGAAGCAAAAGGTAGGTAACTAAATTAGATCCAATAAAGCCAGCGCCTCCCGAAACAAGGATTTTTGCTTGATGAATTGAGTCGTTATGGTATTTGGTAGTATAAATTGCTTCTGGTGTCATAGCCTTGCTTAATACGGCAAAGTTATGGCTTTCTTGTGGGATTATGTAATCCTACGGCTATCAAAATCAGGTATTAATTTTAGTGCTAAATATTTAGCGTAATTGATATTGCTTTTCGTAATAGTTTTTGTAATCACCAGAGGTAATTTCATCCATCCAAGCTTGATTTGCAAGATACCAATCAACTGTTTTTTCTAGCCCTTCAGCAAATTGAAGTGATGGCTTCCATCCAAGTTCTCGTTGTAGTTTTGATGAATCTATCGCATATCGTAAGTCATGGCCAGCACGATCTTTCACATAAGTGATTAATTCGCGAGAAGCTCCCGTTTTACGATTTAATTTGCGATCCATGATGTCACAAAGCAAATGGATTAAATCAATGTTTTTCCATTCATTATGTCCACCAACATTATAAGTATCACCGTTTTTTCCAAAGTGATAAATAACGTCGATTGCAACAGCATGATCTTCCACAAAAAGCCAGTCACGAATATTTTCTCCTTTTCCATAAACTGGAATCGGTTGGTTATTGCGAATATTATTAATTGCTAAAGGAATTAATTTCTCAGGAAAATGATGAGAACCATAATTATTAGAACAATTTGAAATTACGATTGGTAAACCATAAGTATCATGATATGCACGAACCATATGATCAGAGCTAGCTTTTGAAGCAGAGTAGGGGCTATGTGGATCGTAACGTGTTTCTTCTGTGAAATACCCAGTTTCTCCTAACGAACCATAAACCTCATCAGTACTTACATGATAAAATCGTTTGCCATCGAAATTGCCATTCCAACATTCACGAGCAGCATTTAATAATACCACTGTCCCAACTACATTGGTAGTGATGAATTCCATTGGATTAGAGATGCTACGATCAACATGTGATTCAGCAGCTAAATGTACAACTCCTTCAAATTGATATTTTTTAAAAAGTTGTTGAATAAATTCAGCATCAGTAATGTCGCCTTTTACGAATGTATAATTCGATTGCTGCTCAACGTCACGCAAGTTGGCGAGATTACCAGCATAAGTTAATTTGTCAAGATTATAAATATGATATTCAGGATAATTTTTCAAGAATCTTCTCACAACATGAGAACCGATAAATCCTGCTCCTCCAGTAATTAATATGTTTTTCATAATAAACAGATTTATTAATTAAGTTAAAAAAAATTGATTAATTTAATTTAGGTTAAGCTACTGTTGCTTTCTTTGCAAGTACTTGTTCCCAAGCCCATGCTGAGGTAATCATATCCTCTAGTGTACGAGTAGTTTTCCAACCTAATTCATTGTTGGCATAAGTTGTATCTGCATACACTTTTTCAACATCACCAGCACGACGATCCATCAGCTGATAGTTTACTTTTACTCCAGTGATTTTTTCAAATGCATTAATAATTTCAAGAACCGAAAGTCCTGTTCCTGTTCCTAAGTTAAAGAGTTCGTATTTTTCTTTACTCTTACCATTTAACATTCTTTCAATTGCAATTACATGGGCAACGGCAATATCTACAACATGAATATAATCACGAATGCAACTTCCATCAGGTGTGTTATAATCAGTTCCATAAACTACCATTTTTTCACGCTTACCAATTGCAGTTTGCGTAACTACAGGAAACAAGTTTAGCGGAGCTCCAATAGCATACTCCCCAATCATTGCAGATGGATGTGCTCCTACTGGATTAAAATAGCGTAATGAAATAATATTTATATCAACTACTTTACTGGTATCACGTAAAATATCTTCTCCAATTTTTTTAGTGTTTGCATACGGGCTTTGTGCTGGTTTTACCAATGCAAATTCATCAATAGGTAAATAGTCAGGTTGGCCGTAAACAGAACAAGACGACGAGAAAACAAAGTTCTTAATTTTATGATCGCGACATAATTCCATTAAGTTTAAAAGAGAAACTAAATTGTTACGGTAGTATTCTAATGGTTTTTCAACACTTTCGCCAACTGCTTTGAATGCTGCAAAATGAATAATTGCATCCACATTATGTACACGAAGAAATTCGTTTAAAGCTGACTTGTTTGTTAAATCAATATTGGCATAGATCGGTCGAACACCAGTTATTTTTTCAACCGAATCAATTACTTCAATATGTGAATTAGAGAGATTATCAATGATGCAAACATCATATCCTTTTCCAATTAATTCAACTACGGTGTGAGATCCAATATAACCTGTTCCACCTGTTACAAGAATTTTTTTCTTTGTCATTTTTAAATCTTTATCAGTTAATAAAATTGTGAAGGCTTGGTGTTTTCAGCAATTTTTATTTAGTGATGATTATAAACTCCAGTATGCTAATTCTTTTATTTTGCCTCTATAAATTCCTTTTAAATCAACAATAAGTGCAGGTAGTTTTACCATTTTTTTGAATTGAGCCTCATCAACCGACTTGTATTCATTATGATTTACTGCTACAATAATTGCATCATAATCAGTTCCAGGATTTGTTGTTAATTCAAAACCGTATTCATGTTTTAAATCCTCACTGGATGCACGTGGATCAATAACTTCTACTGATACACCATAGGATTTAAATTCATTATATACATCCGAAACTTTTGAATTTCGAATATCTTCAACATCTTCTTTAAATGTTGCCCCCATTATTAATACTTTGCATTTGCTAAGATCTTTTCCTAATGCAATTAGCTTTTTTACAGATTGTTTCGCAACATAAAATCCCATTGAATCATTCACATATCGTCCTGAATTGATTACTTGTGAATGATATCCTAGCTCTTGTGCTTTATAGGTAAGATAATATGGATCTACACCTATGCAATGACCTCCAACTAATCCTGGATAGAACTTTAAAAAATTCCATTTAGTGCCAGCAGCTTGAAGTACTTCAAAGGTGTTTATTCCCATCTTATTAAAGATGATAGAAAGTTCATTCATCAATGCAATATTTACATCACGCTGCGTATTTTCAATAATTTTTGCAGCCTCAGCAACTTTAATACATGAAGCTCGAAATACTCCAGCTTCAACAACAATTTCATAAGTTTTAGCAATAGCTTCTGATGATTCATCGTCACAACCAGAAACCACTTTTGTAATTTTAGTGAGTGTGTGCTCTTTATCACCTGGATTAATTCTCTCAGGAGAATATCCAACTTTGAAATCAGTTTTAAATTTTAGTCCCGATACTTCTTCCAAAACAGGAATGCAATCCTCTTCTGTACATCCAGGATATACCGTTGATTCATACACAACATAATCACCTTTTTTTAATGCCTTACCAATTGATGTTGTTGCACCTAATAGCGGTTTTAAATCAGGAAGTTTGTGTTCATCGATAGGCGTTGGAACAGCTACAATAAAGAAGTTAGCAGTTCTTAATACATCAATTGAATCAGTAAATTCAATATCACATCCTTCAAATGATGCACTGGAAAGTTCACCGCTAGGGTCAATTTTATTTCGCATCATCTCAACACGTTGTGAGTTAATGTCGAATCCAATTACGGATACTTTTTTTGCAAATTCTAATGCAATAGGAAGACCTACATATCCGAGGCCGATTACTGCAAGTTTCTTTTTTTTGTTAACGAGATCGTTATACATGGAGAAAGCGTATTTCAGGTTTATTTAATTTACGCAGTGAGTAAATGCGTTCTATAATTTCTACTACTTTAAGTCCTTCAAGGGCATTAGTAGTCATGGTTGTTCTTTCTTTTAATGTGTCAATTACATTTTCAATAATGTAATGATGATTTGCAGCTGATCCTTTATAATGACCATAATCATTAGCAGGATTTACAGGAGCTAATTTAGGCATTTCGTAATCTTTAATATTGCAATACACAACTTCATTCATGTATTGTCCACCAATTTTTATGCTACCATTTTTTCCGATAACAGTGATGCTACTTTCAAGGTTGGAACCCCAAACTGAAGTGGAATAATTCAACGAGCCCATTCCGCCATTTATAAATTTGAAATTTACAAATCCTGAATCTTCAAATGAAGTAAGATTTTGATGGTTGAAGTCATTGAACATTCCTTGTATATCATTAATGTCGCCAAAGACCCAATACATAATATCTACAAAATGCGAAAATTGAGTAAATAATGTTCCTCCATCTAGATCAGAACTTCCTTTCCATAAACCTTTTCTATAATAGCGCTCATCACGATTCCAATAACAATTTAATTGAACCATAAAGATGTCGCCAATAATTTTTTTATCTACGATTTCTTTCAGCCAAACCGAAGGAGGAGAAAAGCGATTTTGCATAACTCCAAAAACTTGACGAGATACTTGTAATGATTTATAAATTATTTTTTCACAATCATTTTTTGTGATCGCCATAGGTTTTTCACAAACCACATGATGCAATTTTGAAAGAGCCTTTAAAGAATGTTCGGCATGTAGTCCATTTGGAGTACAAATACTCACAACATCAATGCCCGAAATCTTTTCGAGCATTTCATCAATCGAATTAAAAAATGGAATATTAGAATATCCATTAAGGTCAATATTTTCTTTTGGTAGAATATCACACAAAGCAACTAACTCAGCTTCTGGATGACGATGTATCATCTCTGCATGGCGTAAGCCAATATGTCCGCAACCTACAATGGCGAAATGTATCTTACGATTATCGTATTTCGTCATTAGTTGGATATTTTAATTACTGTTTTATTTTGCAACTGATATTTTTCTTTGCTCTCTTCACAAATCGCATATCCATCTTTATCAAATATCAATTTATTTCCATACTCACTCATCCAACCTGTTTGACGAGCAGGATTTCCTATTACCAAAGCATAATCAGGAATTTCTTTTGTAACAACTGCACCAGCACCAATAAAAGCAAATCTACCAATATTATTTCCACAAACTATTGTCGCATTGGCGCCAATTGTAGCACCTTTTTTTACAATGGTTTTCAAATAAGAATCCTTACGACTTATTGCACTTCGAGGATTAATTACATTTGTAAATACCATACTCGGACCAAGGAAAACATCATCTTCACAAATTACTCCAGTATAAATGGAAACATTATTTTGAACTTTCACATTATTGCCTAATTTAACATCTGGAGAAACAACAACGTTTTGTCCGATATTGCAATTCTCACCAATGATACAATTGGACATGATGTGTGAAAAATGCCAAATCTTTGTCCCATTGCCAATTACACAACCTTCGTCGATGATAGCGCTTGGATGTGCTGTGAAGTCCATTTAAATTGTTATATTATTCTTAACCACTTTTAATAATTCATTTTATTTAAAAACCATCTTCAATAAAAGTATTATTGAAGATGGTGAAATTATTTTTGGTGGTACTATTGTTATTAATCAAATCTATGAGCGGTACGGTACAATTCTTCTTGAGGTAAATTCTTGAAGTATTCGTAAGTAAGTTTTAATCCTTCTTCACGGTTTACTTTAGGATTCCAATTCAGAATTTCTTGAGCACGTGTAATATCTGGTTTGCGTTGTTTTGGATCATCCTGAGGTAACGACTTGTAAATAAGTTTTTGCTTTGTACCTGTAAGTTTTATGATTTCCTCACCAAATTGTGCAATAGTAATTTCAGCAGGATTTCCAATATTTACAGGATATACATAGTCGCTCATTAATAGTCGGTAAATTCCTTCCACCAAATCATCTACATAGCAAAATGATCTAGTTTGGCTTCCATCACCAAATACTGTTAAGTCCTCACCACGTAAGGCTTGTCCAATGAATGCTGGTAATACACGTCCGTCATTAAGTCGCATACGAGGGCCATACGTATTGAAGATTCTTATGATACGTGTCTCCAATCCATGATAGGTATGATACGCCATGGTGATTGCTTCTTGAAAGCGCTTTGCTTCATCGTAAACTCCACGAGGGCCAATTGGATTTACATTACCCCAATAAGATTCTGTTTGTGGATGAACTGTTGGGTCACCATAAACTTCACTTGTTGATGCAACAAGAATACGTGCATTTTTAACCTTAGCAAAACCAAGTAAATTATGAGTGCCTAATGATCCAACTTTTAATGTTTGAATCGGAATTTTTAGATAGTCAATTGGGCTTGCAGGAGAAGCGAAATGTAAGATGTAATCTATCGGTCCTGAAACGTGAACATACTTGCTAACGTCGTGATGATAAAATTCAAATTCTTTCAACTTCATCAAGTGTTCGATGTTTCGAAGATCTCCTGTAATCAGGTTATCCATTCCAACAACATCGTAGCCTTCTTTGATAAATCGATCACATAAATGTGAGCCAAGGAACCCGGCAGCACCGGTGATAAGTACACGCTTATTCGCCATAAATTATTTTATAATTAAGAAAATGCAGGAATTTGAGGAGATACAATTTCACGGCCCATACTATTATAGTAGAAGCCCATCTCAGTCATTCTTTGAATGTCATACAAGTTACGACCATCAAAAATAACTTTTCCTTTCATCATATCTTTCATTTTATCAAAGTCAGGAGTACGGAACAACGACCACTCAGTTGCAATTAATAAAGCATCTGCATCATGTAAAGTATCGTAAGCATCATTTGCATAATGAATAACTTCACCCATTGTTCTCTTAACGTTTTCCATTGCTTCAGGATCAAAAGCACTAACAGAAGCGCCTGCAGCAATTAATTCTTTAATAATATGTAATGCTGGTGACTCACGAATATCATCAGTATCAGGTTTGAATGCTAATCCCCAAACAGCGAATTTTTTTCCTGCTAAATTTCCATCAAAATAAGTTCTAACCTTATCAACCAAAACAGTTTTCTGACGATCATTAACTTGCATTACTGAATTTAGTAATTTGAAGTCGTATTTATATTCAGTAGAAGTTCTGTAAAGCGCTTGAACATCTTTTGGGAAACAACTTCCACCATATCCAATACCAGCAAACAAAAATCGTTTACCAATGCGCGAATCAGAACCAATACCAATACGAATTGCATCAACATTTGCACCTACTTTCTCACAAAGATTTGCGATCTCATTCATGAAAGTAATTTTTGTGGCAAGGAATGCATTGGCAGCATATTTCGTTAACTCAGCAGAACGCTCATCCA
>JANPGA010000213.1:0-7646 GCA_031423735.1 Bacteroidota bacterium
AAATTATAAAGCAATGGAAAATACATCCAACTCATCCATCCAGATTTGGGATTTAATTCAAATGTAAGCAGGCGAAAACCTAAAGCTCCTAAGATTAAAATCGAAAGTATAACTATTTTATCGGCAAGCCAAGCTGGCATAATTACCATTAAAAGGGCAGTAAAAGCGTGGCATGACCAGTTTGGTTCGGGGAATTTTATAAATTCAAAAAAATGATTTGTTAATGAATTATTTTCAAAAAAAAGAGTATTAATTATTCTTCCATTATACAGATGAGCTGCCCCATCTAAGCTTACAAAAGGGTTTAATAGAACCACTGGTAATAGTTGCAAAATCAATAGTAAAAAGTATAAAAATGGCTCTATTTTATTGAGTGATTCAATTTTCTTCATGCCGAAAAATAGCTGTTTTTCTCTTACTTTGTTGAAAACTCAACTAAAATAGAATTTCAAGTAGTTGAAAGTGAATAGTTTTTACCAATATCAAGTCTATGTTTTTTCACGTGATTTGAGTTAACTTTGTTGGAATATGAATCAGTTTGTTGTCTCTGCTCGGAAATACCGCCCAGCAACCTTTGATACCGTTGTTGGACAAGGTCATATCACAAATACGTTAAAAAATGCAATAAGAAATAAGCATCTTGCTCAGGCTTTCCTTTTTTGTGGTCCGAGAGGTGTTGGTAAAACCACTTGCGCGCGAATTTTAGCTAAAACACTTAATTGTAAAAGTGTTACTTCAAATATTGAAGCCTGCAATGAATGTGATTCTTGTAAAAGTTTTAATAATGGACAGTCATTAAATATTTACGAATTAGATGCCGCATCAAATAATTCGGTTGATGATATTCGTTCACTCGTAGAACAAGTTCGCTACGCACCACATTCTGGGGAGTATAAGATCTATATTATTGATGAGGTTCACATGTTATCTTCTGGTGCATTTAATGCATTTTTGAAAACTCTTGAGGAACCACCACCCTATGCTATTTTCATTTTAGCAACAACTGAAAAGCATAAAATTATTCCTACTATTTTGTCAAGATGTCAAATTTTTGATTTTAATAGAATTCAAGTTGAAGATATTGCTACGCATTTAGAATTTATTTCCAAATCAGAAGGTGTAACTTCTGAGGCTGATGCTTTGCATATTATCGCTCAAAAGGCTGATGGAGCACTGAGAGATGCTTTGTCTATTTTTGATCAAATTGTAAGTTTTGCTGGAAATACAATTACCTATAAAGATGTAATAAATAATTTAAGTATTCTTGATTACGATTATTATTTTAAGATTACTGATGATCTATCAAAAGGAAATATTCCATCTGTTTTAGTAACGTTTAATGAGTTGCTTTCTGATGGTTTTGATGGCCATCATTTCATTAACGGATTAGCATCACATTTTAGAGATTTATTGGTTTGCCAAGATGCAATTACATTGCCTTTATTGGAAGTAAGTAAAAATATTAGAGAACGTTACAAGCAACAATCTTCAGAAACATCACCTATTCTTCTTTTGCAATTATTAGATATTTGCAACAAATGTGATATTGAATATCGTTCTTCAAAAAATCAACGACTACATGTTGAACTTTCGTTAATTCGAATGTGTACGACAGCAAGAGGTGGATTACCTGATTCATATTCTTTTCCAGTTTATGAAAAAAAAACGAATGATTTAGTTGCTCAACCTATCAGTACAGTTAAACCAGTTGAAAAAGAAATTCTTCAAAAAGCAGAAATAGTTAAACCTGTTTCAACTATTCAACCTAATAGTGTTTCAAATAAGCCAATTGAATTAGAAAATACTGAGGAAACATTAGAACGTACCTCAACTATTACTCCGAACTTAAAAGCTATTGAATCGTTGCCAACGGCTCCAAAAGTTACCACTTCTCCATTAGCGAGAGCAGGAGGAAGTTTATTAAAAGGAACCTCCCTTTCATCTTCTCCTAAGACTGTTGAAGTAGAGTTTAAAGAAAAGACCATTAATGCTGATGAGCTTCCTAAAGACAAAATCGATCTTGAAAGATTGCAAATTGTATGGGAAAATTATGCTTTACTTCAACAACAGGAAAAGAAAATACAATTGTACACCACTCTTACAATGGATAAACCAGGATTAATTGATGAAAATACAATTGAATTGGTAATTCATAATCAATCTCAGAACAACTTGCTTCAGGAAGAAAAGCAGTTATTGATGGATTATTTAAGAAAACAATTAAATAACTTTCATTTGCAATTAGTGACCAGAATTGAAGAACGTGCGGGCACTGATGATGTTGCTTATACCAATAAAGAACGATATTTAAAGATGGTAGAAAAGAATCCAGATTTGGAAGAATTTCGCAAACAATTAGGACTTGAATTAGAATAAAATAAAAAATCTGTTATACAGAAAAAATCATAAAATAAAATTAAGAATAATATCATGCAAGGAGAGAAAATTTCTATTAAAAACGGTAAGCTAAATGTTCCGAATAATCCAATAATTCCATTTATTGAGGGTGATGGTACAGGTCCAGATATTTGGGCTTCGAGTGTAAGAGTGATGGATGCTGCAGTGAAAAAAGCATACAATGGCGAAAAACAAATAGTTTGGAAAGAAGTTTTAGCGGGTGAAAAGGCTTTTAATGCTACAGGTAATTGGCTTCCTGATGCTACTCTTGATGCTTTTAAAGAATATTTAGTTGGCATAAAAGGTCCATTAACAACTCCAGTAGGCGGAGGAATTCGATCACTTAATGTTGCATTACGTCAAATTCTTGATTTGTATGTATGTCTTCGTCCTGTAAGATGGTTTGAAGGAACTCCTTCACCAGTAAAAAATCCAGGGGCAGTTGATATGACTATTTTTCGTGAAAACACTGAAGACATTTACGCAGGAATAGAATTCGCTGCTGGAAGCCCTGAGAATGCTAAAATAATGGACTTCCTTGCCAAGGAATTCCCTAAAGAATTTAATAAAATCCGTTTTGGAACTGTTGAGAAAGCGAAAGATTATTTAGAATCAGCAGGCCTTCCAACAAATGCTGAAAACACAAATGTTAATGTCGGTCTTGGAATAAAAGCAGTTAGTAAATTAGGTTCCATTCGCCTCATAGGAGCTGCAATTGATTTTGCCATTCTTCATAAGAAAAAATCAGTAACAATAGTTCATAAAGGAAATATTATGAAATACACTGAAGGTGGATTCCGAGATTGGGGTTATGAACTTGCTGAAAGTAATTATGGTGATAAAGTTTACACATGGATGCAATGGGAACGCACTAAAAAAGAAAAAGGTGAAGATGCTGCAAACAGTGAACAAAAAACAGCCCTTTCCTCAGGAAAAATTTTAATTAAAGATGCAATTGCGGATATCGCTTTACAACAAGTTTTAACTCGTCCAGAAGATTTTGATGTAATTGCTACTTTAAATTTAAATGGCGATTATTTATCGGATGCATTAGCTGCACAAGTCGGTGGAATTGGTATTGCTCCTGGTGCAAATATTAATTATGTAACAGGACATGCAATATTTGAAGCAACACATGGTACAGCACCTAAATATGCTGGTCTTGATAAAGTAAATCCAGGATCTGTTATACTATCTGGAGCAATGATGATGGAACATTTAGGTTGGATGGAAGCGGCAGATTTGATTTATAAAGGTATCGAAAGAAGTATTGCTGTTAAGCGAGTAACGTACGACTTTCATCGATTAATGGAAGGTGCAACTCTTTTAAAATGCTCTGAATTTGGTGATGAAGTAATCAAGAATATGGATATGGTAAATGCCTAATTATTAAACTAT
This sequence comes from Bacteroidota bacterium, assembly GCA_031423735.1. Classification (GTDB taxonomy): domain Bacteria; phylum Bacteroidota; class Bacteroidia; order AKYH767-A; family OLB10; genus JANXSD01. Next base: position 3,796 of record JANPGA010000213.1, read on the forward strand.
GTTAAATAGTTTAAAATTGTAATTACTTTAAATAATATAAAATGCCTTTACTAGGTAGTATCATAAAAAAGGGAATTGAATTTCGACATCGTTTACGATTTGAGTCGAAGGCTCCTATTTACTACCAGAAGAAAGAGTTAAAAAAATTACTGCGTAAGGCTCAATTCACCATGTTTGGACAGACCTATAATTTTACAGGCATGGTGAATAGCAGAAATGTAATGAATAAATTTAGAGCAACCATTCCTGTTCATGATTACAATTCAATGCATGCTCGATGGTGGAATAAATCATTGCATGATGAAGAAGATGTTTGTTGGCCAGGAAAAGTTAAATATTTTGCATTAAGTAGTGGAACATCCGAAAGCTCGAGTAAACATATTCCTGTTACCAATGATATGGTTAAGGCGATTAGAAGAACAAGTCTAAAACAAGTTTTTTCATTAGGTGGTTATACTGGATTATCGGAAAATGTATTTAGCAAAGGAATTTTAATGCTTGGTGGAAGTACACATTTAAGTCAAAGAGGATCCTATTTTGAAGGCGATTTAAGTGGTATTACTACTGGTAAAATACCATTTTGGTTTCAACATCATTATAAGCCAGGAAAAAGAATTTCAAGAGCAAGTGATTGGAATACAAAACTTGAAGAAATAGTTGAAAATGCACCAAAATGGGATATTGGAATATTAGCCGGTGTTCCTGCTTGGATACAACTTTTATTAGAAAAAATAATTGATCGATATAAGTTAAAAACGATTCATGACATTTGGCCCAACCTTGGCATTTATGTTCATGGTGGAGTTTCATTCGAACCTTATCGGAAAAGTTTTGAGAAACTTGTTGCTCATCCTTTAACCAATATAGAAACTTATTTAGCCTCTGAAGGTTTCATTGCTTTTCAGCATGAACAAGATAATCGTTCGATGCACATGGTTCTAGATAATGGTCTGTTTTTTGAATTTATCCCTTTTAACAATGAGAATTTTAATAATGATGGTGAATTAGTTCGAAAGCCAAAAACATTGTTGATTGATGAAGTTGTGGATGGAGAAGAATATGCATTGTTAATTTCTACATGTTCTGGAGCTTGGAGATATTTAATTGGAGATGTTATTAAATTTACAAACGTTAAAAAAGCTGAAATAATTATTACGGGAAGAACAAAACATTTTTTAAGTTTATGTGGCGAACATCTTTCTGTGGATAATATGACAAAAGCAATAGAATTGGTTTCTGAAGAATTTGATATTAGTGTAAATGAATTTACAGTTGCAGGAATAAAATCTGGAAGCCTATTCGCTCATAAATGGTACATCGGAACGGATAATAAAGTTGACATCGAAGCATTGAGAAATAGTTTAGATGAACACATAAAAATTTTAAACGATGATTATCGTGTTGAACGAAGTTCTGCATTGAAGGATTTAATTGTTGAAATTATTCCGCAAAAGTTATTTCTACAATGGATGGAGAAACAAGGTAAGATGGGATCACAAAATAAATTTCCTAGAGTGATGAAAAATCATCAACTTGATGAATGGGATGAATTTCTACAAAAGAATACATCGAAAAAATAAACTTTTATTATTTTTTTTAATTTTTAATCATTAAGCAATTGCATAATAATTAGATCAAAAAAAAATAAAAATTGATCAATCAAAAATTAAAATGAAATTAATAAATAGAATAACTAATCGGCTTCTCAAAACAACGATCCGACAATTCAATTTTTCTGCTTTTACAAAGAGTTCAAAATATTTATTATTTGCATTCATTTTGTTTTCTGCATGCAAGCCCGATCAAACAAAAAGCAATTCTGATTTAAATAAGAATTTAAATACTGATACAATTACTTCATCAAAATTAAAATTAAATCCTGGTGATTTTGTTCCGCGTGTTAATTGTTCTGGAAATGAAAATTTAAGTTATGCCTTGTATATTCCACAGAAAATTAATTTGGCTGTAAAAAATCCTGTATTATTCCTTTTCGATCCACATGCAAATGGAGCATTGCCAATTAATAAATACCGTGATCTTGCTGATAAGTATGGTTATATTTTAATAGGCTCAAATGATTCAAAGAATGGTGCAAGTAGAGAATTTACATCTCAAGTTATTAGTAGTTTGTTAAAATCATCATTTGAATTATTATTAATCGACGATAAACGAATCTATGCAGGAGGTTTTTCAGGCGGTGGCAGAGTGGCATCGATGTTAGCTTTTAGTTCTGCTGGTTGTATTGGACTTGTTACGTGTGGAGCTGGATTTCCTAAAGAGGTTTGGACTACAACTCCTCCATCCTGTATTATTGGTATTGCTGGTGATGGCGACATGAACCTTAACGAACTTGAAAGCATTAAAGTTGATGAACCTAATTTAAAAAATAGATATGAGTTAATACGATTTGATGGGATTCATGAATGGCCTCCGATTAATATTTTTGAACAAGCATTTTTAGCATTTGAGGCAACGGGTATTAATGATGGAGTAATTTCGAAAGATGATAAACATATTTCTGAATTAAACGATTCGTATCAAGCCCTTTCAGATAATCTTTCAGCTGACAATAATTATATTTACCAAGCAAAACTTTATGAAAGATGGATTAACAACTTAGGTAATTTAACCGATGTTACAGTTATAAAAAACTCTTATAAAGATCTTTTAAAAAGAGCTGATTATAAAAAAGCAATTTATGAAGAAGAGAAACTATTTGATGATGAAAAAATTCTAAAATCAAAATATCTGGATGCAATAGGTAAACAAGATACAGGATGGTGGAAAGATCAAATGAAGAGTTTACAAAATGAAGTAACCTCATCAACAATAGGAAAGAAAAATATGATAAATAGAGTTACTGGAACTTTAAGTCTCACTTGTTTTATGAATTTAAATCAATCGATTGGATCAAATCAAAAAGATGCAATGGAATATTTTTCCTATTTATACAGAACAATAGATCCTACTAATCCGGAGACATGGTATTTAGCTGCAGTGGTTGCTGGTAAAAAAAGTGATTATCCGCAAGTTTATAATTATTTAAGCAGAGCAGTTTCAATTGGATTTCATGATGCTGCGCGTGCTCAATCAGAACCTGCATTCAGTATGATGATTAGCGATCCTGAATTCAACCAAATTATTAATCGTATTTCAAAATAACATTATGATCTCATCTATTCGTTCAAAATATAATTCAGAGTTCACAGAAGAAAAGTATAAAGCTTTTATTGCTGATATGAATAATGCATTTCAATACAATATTGAGTTTCGTATTTCTGAAACTCCTGTTTTTGTTGATAAAAGACTCAAACATGAAATCATTAAAGCTGGTGAAGAAATTATTGATGTAATCCTTCAACCTGACTTTAAAAAAATGACCGAGAAGGCTGTTCCATCAAATCTTAATGTTCCTAACGAGGACGATCATACAAGTTTGTTAGCTATCGATTTTGCTATCTGTAAAGATGAAAACGGTGATTACATTCCTCAGTTAATTGAACTACAAGGATTCGCTTCTTTATATGGATATCAAGAATGGCTTGTTACCATGTATAAAAAGCATTTTAATATTCCTGAAAACTTTAATAATAAATTTAATGGTTATAGCCACGAAGATTACATCAACCGACTTAAGAAAGTAATTGTTGGTAATCATAATCCGAAAAATGTAATTCTTCTAGAAATTGAGCCTTGGAAACAAAAAACTCAAATTGATTTTTATTGTACACAAGAATACCTTGGTATAAAAGCTATTTGCTTGAGTGAAATCATTAAAGAAGGAAAAAATTTATTTTATATTTTAGATGGAGTAAAAACACCAATTTATCGAATTTATAATCGAATAATTT
>JANPGA010000214.1:0-3669 GCA_031423735.1 Bacteroidota bacterium
GTTACAAACTAAGGACAGCACTTACAATTTTGTTGATCAAAGTTGCTTTTAAATAAACGCAATGTAAAATCAATTTGCCTTTTTACAAAAAAATTAATTATGATTAATTGTAGTTTATTCTTGTTTGTAAACTCATGGCAGTAAGTTAAAAAAAACTTGATTGATATGAGGACTTGTTCTTTATAACATGGGGTTTAAACCCCATGTTATAAAGAACAATGGACGTAATATATTTTATAACATGGGGTTTAAACCCCATGTTAATTGGCAAAACAATGGATGTCATATATTTTATAACATGGGGTTTCAACCCCATGTTAATTGGAAAAACAATGGATGTCATATACTTTATAACATGGGGTTCAAACCCCATGTTAATTGGCTAAGCCGCTGTCCTGCGTTTGAAATCAGAACATTCTAGCAAAGATTTAATATAGATTGGAATTTTTAGATAATGTTTTAAGAAACCAATCATAATCCTGAAATGAAAATATTATATTGAGAATCAAACTCCTTCAAATCAGGTAATGAATTAAATATTCCAAACACGGCAGCTCCACTTCCGCTCATGGAGGAATACTCTGCTCCGTTATCGTAAAGTTTTTGTTTTATTTCTGCAATTATTGGTTTGTGCTTGAATACTTCTTTCTCAAAATCATTTGTTAATTTATCTTTCCATTGTTGTACTGGCAATTGAATGGTAGTTAATAAATTATTTATTGGAATTGTTGGTGTTATCCAACTATATGCTTCGGCAGTTCCTACCGAAATGGGAGGCATCACAATAGCAATATGGTACTTACTTAAATCGATTTTAACTTCATTTAAAATTTCTCCACGACCAGTTGCAATCATTGGTTTGTTTTCAATAAAAAACGGACAATCACTGCCAAGCTGTGCCGCATATTTTTGCAATTGCTGATTATTAATCTTTAAATAACAAACTTCATTAATCATCTTTAACATAAAAGCAGCATCCGATGATCCTCCGCCAAGTCCAGCACCCATTGGAATCACTTTATGTAGATGTGCTTGTAGGTTTGGAAGTGTAAAGTCGGATTTTAATAGTTGCCAGGCCTTATAACAGAGGTTAGATTCCAATTTTCCGGGCACGGGTAAACCAGAAAAACTCATTTCGAAGCTATTTGCGCCTCCTTCAATGAGTTCCAGTGCATCTGTCCATTGAACAGGATAAAATATGGATGCTAGTTCATGATAGCCATCAGGTCGTTTTGAGGTGATATGAAGCCCTAAATTGATTTTTGCGTTGGGGAATGAAATCATAATGCCCTAGTTAACAGTATAATCGTGAACTGCGAAGCTAAGGTTTTTTATTTTCGGGTATATTTGTTTTTCCAAATACATTCATAATGAGCAGCACATTGTTGGATTTCGAAAAACCCTTAGAAGAATTGCATGAGCAATTGTCGAAGGCAAAGCAAATTCAGGAGAAAGGAAAGGTGAACGTAGAAACGGTCATTAAAGATCTTGAATCAAAAATTGAAACTACCCGAAAGGAACTTTATAGCAATCTTAGTGCATGGCAGCGCGTACAGTTAAGTCGCCACCCTGAACGACCGTATGCTCTTGACTATATCAATTCCATCACAGAAGGAAATTTTCTCGAGTTGTATGGTGATCGTCAGGTAAATGATGACAAGGCAATGATTGGAGGTTTTGGTAGTATAAATGGCGAAACCGTAATGTTTGTTGGTCAACAAAAAGGGAATAATACTAAGGCTCGCCAATTTCGAAACTTCGGGATGCCAAATCCAGAAGGATATCGTAAAGCATTACGATTATTTAAATTAGCTGAGAAATTTAATAAACCAATTGTTACTTTAATTGACACTCCTGGAGCTTTTCCAGGTTTAGAAGCAGAAGAACGAGGACAAGGTGAAGCAATTGCGAGGAATCTTTATGAAATGTCAATTTTGAAAGTGCCTGTTATCTGTATTATTATTGGTGAAGGTGCTTCTGGTGGAGCTTTAGGAATTGGTATTGGTGATAAAGTTTTGATGCTGGAAAATACGTGGTATTCAGTAATTTCTCCAGAGTCATGTTCAAGTATTTTATGGAGAAATTGGGATAATAAAGAGAAGGCTGCAAATGCATTGAAGCTTACCTCATTGGATATGAGCGAACTTAATTTGATTGATGGGATTATTCGTGAACCAATAGGTGGTGCTCATTCTAATCATCCTGAAATTTTTGAATCCGTAAAGCAAGAAATCATTAAGCATTTAGCAGTTTTATGTAAAATGGATCCCGATAAACGAATTCAAGAGCGAATTGATAAGTTTTGTGCTATGGGAGTTTATAAGGAAGGTTGAAATTAATTTGAAAATGGGTCGATTTGAATCCCGATAGCTATCGTGGATTGAAAATAAATTGAAACAATTGATGCATTTTCAATCCGCTATAGTTTTTGGGATTCAAATTATCCTATCTTCAAATTTACCAATGCTTGCCCTGAAGTTTTTCACTTCATGGGTGCCATTGAATTTTTTCGGAAGAAATGGCTTGGGGGACATTAGCACATCTTCAAATCTTCACATCTTCAAATTATTTTTTTGTTCATAAGTGCAAAAGTTATCCTACTGACTTTTAACTTAATCTGTGTCTGTTAAAAACTTTATCAATACTCGAAACAGAACCTAATTAACTTTGCGGTAATATGAATACCGAGAAGCCTGTTATCAGGAAAAAAACATCGAAGCAATTAATGCCTTCTGACTTGATTCAGGGGAAGTTACCACCTCAAGCAACTGATTTAGAAGAAGCTGTTTTGGGTGCATTGATGCTTGATAAAAATGCTGTTGCCGAAGTAATTGATGTTTTGCATCCAGATTGCTTTTATAGAGATGCGAATCAGAAAATTTTTCAAGCTATTCATACACTATTTCATCAAACACAACCTGTCGATATCCTTACAGTAACTCAGCAATTAAGAAAAACTGCTGAACTTGAAATCGCAGGTGGAGCCTATTATATTACTCAACTTACAAATCGAGTTGCTTCTGCTGCAAATATTGAATTCCATGCAAGGATTGTTCTTCAAAAATATATTCAACGTGAGTTAATTCGTATTTCAAGTGACACCATTCGTGATGCTTATGAAGAAACATCGGATGTACTTGAATTATTAGATAAAGCAGAACGTAATTTATTTGCCATTGCTGAAAGTAATATTCGTAAGAAATACGAAGACATGCATACTTTGATTACGAAAGCAATTAAGGAAGTTGAAGTTGCAGCAAAACAAGATACTGGAGTTACAGGAGTACCTAGTGGATTCACTGAATTAGATAGAGTAACTGCAGGTTGGCAAAAATCAGATTTGATAATTCTTGCTGCTCGTCCTGGTATGGGTAAAACCGCTTTTGTATTAAGTCTTGCACGAAATGCAGCAGTAGGTTTTAACAAGCCCGTTGCTTTTTTCAGTTTGGAGATGTCATCCATTCAATTAGTAAATCGTTTGATCTCGAGTGAAACAGAAATCAATACAGAGAAACTTCGTAAAGGACAATTGCTCGATCATGAGTGGCAACAACTCAATAAAAAAGTAACACCGCTTACTAACGCTCCAATTTATATTGATGATTCACCAGCACTTTCTGTTTTTGAATTAAGAGCAAAATGTCGTCGATTAAAAGCAGAGAAAAAAAT
>JANPGA010000215.1:0-8224 GCA_031423735.1 Bacteroidota bacterium
TCGGGATTATATTGAATGATCCTCTTAAAATATGGTATATTTGTAGGGGATCAATGTTTTTAAAAGTACTAACAATATAAACTATTAGAATAAAATCTAACATATGAAAAATATCGTGTTAATTTGGATTCTATTAACTTCTTTAACGGCAAATTCACAGACATTCACCGCTGTCCTGAGTTTGCAACTCAGGATAATACCTCTAATTTCATCTTAGTTTTTGTTTGGAAAGCCTTCATTTATCTATTAAACAAAGTTACTGGGAAATTCTTTTTAAAAAAATTAAAGACTAAATTCGTAAGATTACCGTTGATGCCATCAACTGTACTTGCAATTAAAAAACTACACGATGAAATATCTAATCGTTCTTTTTTTATTAACGACCACAGTTCAAGCATCTGGACAAAGCAGCATTGACTTCGGACAGTTTATCAATAGTTGGACGCAAGGAAAAATTGACCAGAATGGCAACGTTATTAAAGCAGGTAAAAGCAGAGGCGGTTCGTATCAGTTAAACATCAACTCGGATTCTAGAGTAATATTTAGAGACCCTTTTACTTGTGGTTTCGGACAGGAACGAAACGGGAAGTGGACACTTAACAAAATGGACACTACTGTAACATTTATCTTTTCGAAAAGTGTTGGTTATATTAATTCTCCAATGACATCAAACATAAATGAAACGGAAATTTACAAAATAAAAAAACTTACATCGGACGAATTAATCTTAAAGAAGTTATCAGATGGAATTGAAAGGATAGTACCTTTTATTAAAACAAAATAACTGCATAGGTAATCCACGCTTTTGATTATAAAGAATGATGTGTAGATTTAAATTATTAAAACTTGCATTTTTTACCACTTTTGATATTTTATTTTAGAGATTTGAACTTTAAGATATGATAATAAGAGCAACAAACAAATTATTAAACATCTCAGGTATTAAAACCGCTGTCCTGAGTTTGTAACTCAGGACATTTCTATTCTTCCATAATAGTTTTTGTTTGTAAAGCCTTCAACAATCTGTTAAGCAAAACTATTTGAAAAGTCTCCAGTTACAAATTTAAAAGCGTATTCATAATTTCCGCAGGATGAACAATTAAACCTATGTTGCGCTGTTTTCTATCGGAGTACCACGCAGCGATTGAGGATGTTTTTTGGGGATTACATTAATGCAAAAAATAAAGGTTTGTTAAATTTTAATTAAGATTTTTTTTAAAAAGCTATGCAGTAAATTTTGCTAATTTATCCAAAATTGAATATGTTGAAGGAGGAGATGACCTTTCAACATGGCTATCTATCCATTCAAAAATATTAGGATTTTTAACTAGTTTATGAAATTCTGAACGCAAATACTGTTTGATTGCAGCGTTGACATTATTCATTTCTTCCCATATTTTTCCTCTGTTTTCTAAAACATAAATAATATCTTCAAAATCGTGACTAAAACGGCCATCATTATTTCCACGACTTTTATATGCTTCAAGTTTTGTTGCAATAAAATATGGCGCACTTAATATTTTCACTGTGCATTCTTCGTCAATTTTATAATTAACTGCATTTTTAAATCCTTCAGAATACCATTTATTCTTAAAACCAATTGAAGCATCATCTGTTAGCATAATATCCACTATAATTCCATGTATCTTATACCGACAAATTACTCCAGAATTAACATCATTTAAAAAACCTATTGACCGTAACTTCTCGTCTAGTTCCGCTCTATTAGCATAATTTAATATTTCAACTATTACATCCACATCATCTGTTGGTCTAACTTCAAATGCCTGCCTTTCCGGGTATAAAGATATTGTTGCTCCACCTACAAAAACTACTTGTTCATTTAGATTTTCCAATGCATTTGCAACCGCTTTAATTCTTACTATGTTAATTTGATGACTCACGTAAAATATTTTTTTTTAATTCATTAACTGCGTATATAATTTCTCTAACTTTTCCTACACGAATAACATCGACTAGTGCAAGCAATTTATAATATTCATCATCTTCATTTACAGCCTCAATCTGCTTTGGATAAAATGGTTCAATCATTAATCCCATTGTTTTACTATTATTATCAGGCCAAACATAGTTTATCTCACTTTGGAATTTTTTTTTCATAAAAGGATGCGAGTGTGCCGTAGAAATGCCTCTTACCATTGAACCTGGATGTTGTGGAAAAACATAACGTACTCCATACTCCAAAAATTCTAATAAATTTTGTCGATTAACACTCTTCTTTTTAAAATCAATTAAACCCGCCAATTGACTTCTATTTAATGATTCTGAAATTTCAGATATACTTATTCGTAATGAATTTGAAAGTCCTACCAATTGCCATGGATGGTTGCCAATAGAAATAATTTTCAATAGTATTGCCACATCCTGAGGCCTCATTCCATTGTGTTTTCTCATGGTGCAAATATAATACATCGTTTCTCATTTCGCAAATCGCGAAACGAGAAACGAGAAACGAGAAATATTTAAAAACAACTTAATCTACCAATATTGACTTAATTACAATCCACCTTCCCCAACGAAAAGATAGACTTCAATTAATTGAATAAAATATAATTAAATGATTGAATTTGAAAACCCTATCTTCATTACTGTAAATTTCAGCGATAAAAAAACGAAACAATCACCGCAAATTTGCGTTAAATAATTCATACATTTACCGCAAATTAATAGGTGACAATGGCAAAATACATTTACGAGCAAAAAAAATGGACTGACTTTATTTGGGAGGATAAAGCCATTAATGCAATATTTGGCGAAGTTCGGTTAATGCAAGGCAAAATCATTGGGCAAATGAATGCTTTAGGCTTTTCTGTAAAAGAGGAAGCCACTCTTAACACCTTAACATTAGACGTAGTAAAATCATCGGAAATAGAAGGAGAATTGCTCAATTATGACCAAGTACGTTCATCTATTGCAATACACTTAGGCATTAACAGTGCTGGACTTGTTCCAAGTAATCGTCACATTGAAGGTGTAGTAGAAATGATGCTCGATGCTACACAACGGCATACTATTCCCTTAACTGAAAAGCGTTTGTTCGGATGGCACGCAGCGCTTTTCCCTACAGGTTATAGTGGAACCTATAAAATAGAAGTTGGACAATACCGCACAGGTGAAATACAAGTAGTTTCAGGTGCAATGGGTAAAGAAAAAATACATTATGAGGCTGTACCTCCAAAACTTGTAAAAGCAGAAATGGACAAGTTTTTAGATTGGTTTAATAACGACAATAGTCTTGACCTCGTATTAAAAGCTGCGATAGCCCATTTTTGGTTTATTATTATTCACCCTTTTGATGATGGAAATGGTCGTATTGCTCGTGCTATAACCGATATGTTACTTGCCCATGCAGAAGGAAGTGGCGAACGATTTTATAGTATGTCGAGTCAAATTTTAGTAGAACGAAAACGCTATTACGAAGTATTACAAAAAGTGCAACACAGTACAGGTGATATCACCGAATGGCTTGAATGGTTTTTATCTTGTTTGAAAAACGCAATGATTGCCACCGAAAACCTCACTCAAAGAATATTACGTAAAGCCGGATTTTGGAAACTTCACGAAAACACCTCCATAAACGAACGTCAGCGCATAATGCTTAACAAACTTTTTGACGGATTTGATGGCAAACTGCAAACCTCAAAATGGGCTAAAATTACCAAAACATCTACCGACACTGCCTTACGTGATATTAAAGACTTAATAGAAAAAGGTATTTTACAACAAACCCGCGAAGGAGGACGAAATGCAAATTATGAATTAACAGCAAATATCAAATTATTATAACCTCTAGTAACTTTCACAATAGATTCGTTACTTCTAAAAAACATTTTGAAATTTGTTTCCAATAATACAAACAGCCACAAATCCTAATACCTCACACTAAAACTCTCTTTGCTCAAATCAGGATTAATAAATAATATTCCCATCATAAATAAATCAATGCTAACTGTTACACGTGGATGATTTTTTAGTTTTTCCCAAGCTTCCATCATACCCTCCGACCAATTGATATCATCAATAACTATAAGAGATTTACAATTTAGATAAGGAAGGCATTGCTCAAAATATTTTAAAGTTGGCTCGAGTTTATGATTCCCATCAATAAAAACATAATCTAAAGTTGAAAGTTTTCTTAGAGCCAATTCTAATGTTTCATTAAATTCACCTTGAATCAATTCAATATTGTATTCAGCAAATTCATCAAATGCTTTTAAAGCTATTGCTGAGGTATTTTCACATCCTTCTAAAGTAATTAATTTTGCTTTTGGATTTCCCGACTGTTGATATAAAGCACTAATTCCAACTGAGGTTCCTATTTCTAGCAAACTATTAAATTCGAAATATTTAATTAATCGAGATAAAAGCCGGGCATATTTTGCAGGCTTACTAGAATGCTTTGTGATGTAATGAATACTTCTTTCTTTGTAAATTATTCCTCCAAATCCAGCACCAAAGTCGCGAACTTTAATTTTGGTATAATCATTTAGCAAGTATTTTCTTAGCTGCTCAAATTTTCGTTGAATCGGTGTAGGTTTATCTCTTCTAAAAACATTTTCATACAATTGAAACATAAATGGCGATTGCAAATCATGACGATTTTGGCCAAGCAGATAATATTTTAAATATCGAAATACAAAATTAATATTGCTCATTTGTTTTTGCTTCTCTTCGCGTTTTCATCAATGAAAAAAAGATGCTCAATAATAGAACAACAACAATTATAATCAATGTCAATAAAGTAGGCATTTCCACAAAATGTGAAATTAACATTTTACATCCCACAAACGAAAGTATTACGGCAAGTCCATATTTTAAATAATGAAACATTCCCATCATTCCTGCCAATGCGAAATAAAGTGAACGCAATCCTAAAATTGCAAAGACATTGCTTGTATAAACGATAAAAGTATCCGTTGTTATAGAAAGTACAGCTGGGATGGAATCGACTGCAAAAACAAGATCAGTAAAATCAATCACTAGTAAAACAAGAAACAAAGGAGTTGCGTATAGTGTTCCATATTCACGAATAAAAAATTTACTTCCATAATATTTTTCAGTAACAGGCAATAATTTTTTGAAAACTCTTACCAATAAATTATCATCAAGCTTTGGGTCATCATCATCTTTCTGAAACAACATTTTTATTCCTGTAAAAATTAAAATTCCTCCAAAAATAAAAGTCATCCAGGTAAACATGTTAAAGAGTGCAATTCCTACAAGAATAAATACTCCTCGCAAAACCAATGCACCTATAATTCCCCAAAATAAAACTCGATGTTGATATTCTTTAGGAACCTTAAAGAAAGTAAAAATCACAATAAATACAAATAGATTATCAACGCTTAACGACCACTCAATTACATATCCAGTAAGAAATTCAATTGCTTTTAATTTGCCGAGCCAAAAATAAATTATACCATTAAAAATCATTGCAATTGCAACCCAAAATCCAACCCATTTTAAGGATTGTTTTACAGTAACTTCTTCTGATTTTTTATTTAGAACAACGAGATCCAAAACAAGCATTGCTAGAATAAAAATATTAAACCAAATCCAAAAACTATTTGCTACCATTGAATTTTATTTAATTCGCTATGAATTATTTTTATTGAAATATTGTATTCTTACTTTTCTAAATACTCTTTAGGATCCAAAGAACGCACATTCCATTGTTTTAAAAATTCCAAAATTCGTTCCTTACTGTATCCTTCACCTTGTTCTAGATACGCGGAATTTTGTGTGTGAATCCTTTTCCCATTTGCGTCAAGTACTACGAATACTGGATATCCAAATCTTTGAGGGTAATCAAGTGAATTGAGTACAGGAAGATTTTTATACTCTTTACTATAATTTATGTGTTCCATCACATAATCTGTTTTAATTAAGGAATCTATTGTTGCATCAGCGTCAATAAATTTTTGAAACATACGACACCATCTACACCAGTTTCCACCAATCATTAACAAAACATGTTTATTCTCCTTTTTAGCAACATTCACTGCATCCACTATCTGCTTTTTAGCCTCTAACTCTGGATGATAAATTAACAATGCATTTTTAGTAGAAATACTATCTTGTGCAAACAAAAAAGATGTTGAGTTCAATAACAAAAATATAAATAACAAGTATTTAACGAATTCTTTCATCTAATTTAATAAATTAATTATTTTTTAATTTCAGCTGTTTCTATTCTAATTCCAACATCCATCATTCCTGAAAGAGGATTCATTCGCATGGCTTGTATTAATTCAAAACGATATTCACCCGCTTGAGGAAATCGAACATTATGTTTAAACAAAATTCTATTATCCCAAATATCACCAATTCCTTTGCCAAGCCAACGACCGTCGGCATTGGCTAACATAATTTCGGCAGTATCACGATCTAATTGCCCACCAGGAAATCTAGTATTGATGAATAAAAATAAATTACTAAAAGGATAGGTTCCTGCATTTCGAATATTCAAATAAACATCGTGTGCGTGGATAGTATCTGTAATTTGAGCCGTAAAAACAACAGGTTTATCAACATCCCACATTGCCTTTTCTATCTTTTGATTTTGCTCAAAAACCAATCCCTTGTCGCAGGAAGCAAAAAACATTGCAACTAACATTCCAATTGAAATGAAGATGCTTCCTGAAAATTTACTTCTCTTAACTACTTTCACGTAACGATACTTTAAATTATTCTAATTATTCACTACTCGCTGGACGTTGGCGCGGAGGTCGTGTTGAACTACCAGTTGAAGGATTGTTTACTGGAGCAGCTGGTGCTTGTTGAACAGGAGCCGTTTGAGCTGGAGGTGTTGGAGGGGTAATCTTTGCAGGAGCGGGTTGTGCCGGGGCTGCTTGTACAGGAGGAGTTGACGGAACTGCAGGAGTTACATTTGGATTAGGATTTCCAACTGCTTGTCTTGGCGGTCTGTTTCCCGATGGTTGAAATGGTGGAATTGTAGGCGCCGGTTTATTTTGTTCCGTATTTGTATTTTGCTGCGGACGATTTTCTTGTGTCGCAGGTTTCGCATCAGCTTGTTCTACTTTTATTGCAGGATTTTGCTGAGATGGTCTGTTACCTTGATTTCGCTGTTGATTAGGATTTGTTCCTTGATTAGGATTATTCCTTTGTGGTGACTGAGGAGATGGAGATTTATTTTCACGCCCTTCTTGAGCAGGAGCACCCGTAACCTGCGGTGTATTTCCTTGCTGACGAGGTGGTCGAGTATTTCCTTGAGGACGATTTCCTTGCGGTGAAGAAGGGGAATTTGCAGTTGCTAATGCTGGACGATTTCCTTGATTTGGTCTATCAGAAGAATCATTACCTTTTTTCTTTTTCTTTTTCTTCTTGCTATCCATACGAGTAAGGCTATCCTGCCCTACTACATCTTTGAAATCATGTTCGTCTTCTTCCTCTTCTAAATCAAGGCTTTCAAAATCGTCAGGTCGTTCGTTGAGTTTATTCATTGCAACAATTTCCTTTACACGATCAACGGCCATAGGAATCCAACTTTCTGCAACAAAAAATGTTTTCTCATCCCCTTCTTTAGGCTCAGGAATGATATTATACCACATTATTCGTTTAAAGATGTCCGTCTTGCGATGAACCATCGTTCCTTTTCCAGTAAGCAATCTAATATTCGACTCTGGAATATCCTTTATTGCATCCATATAGGTATCCAGCTCAAAATTGAGGCAGCACTTTAACTTGCCACACTGACCAGCAAGTTTTAATGGATTCAAGGATAAATTTTGGTAACGAGCTGCACTAGTAGAAACGATTTTAAAATCTGTAAGCCATGTTGAACAACAAAGTTCTCGTCCGCAAGAACCTATTCCGCCTAAGCGAGATGCTTCTTGACGTTTTCCAATTTGGCGCATTTCAATTCGAACTTTGAACTCATCTGCAAGTTTTTTTATCAACTCACGAAAATCGACGCGTTCATCAGCGGTATAATAAAAAGTTGCTTTTTTACCGTCGCCTTGAAACTCCACATCACTTAATTTCATCTTCAAGCCTAGCTCTAACGCTAAGGTTCTTGAGCGATGCATTGTTTTGTGCTCTAACTCTTTAACTTCATTCCATTTTTCAATGTCAGCTGGTTTAGCTTCGCGATAAAGAAGTTTAATTTCTGCTGAATCCTCTTTCACATCTTCCTTACGAAGCTGAAAACGAACGAGTTCACCTACTAAACTTACCTCTCCGA
>JANPGA010000216.1:0-7102 GCA_031423735.1 Bacteroidota bacterium
ATATGTTAAAATGTAATATATAAATCCTGATATTGTTAGGATAAATAACATACTTGTTATTTTAGATGAAATTAAATATAGAATTGGTGATGTATTAACCATTTTAACGGCAATCTCGTTTGTTATTATATTAGGTTTCAAAGAATATAAAAAAGCAACTTTACTTATTATTTTAATTGTTTTTATCTCCCTTTTAGTACTTAATAGTGCTTATTGGATTCTGCCATTATCTGAATTATTATATCCTGAAAGAGTAATTTATTTTATGGTGATAATTTGGTCTCTTTTAACTGGATATTTTTTAACTAACACTAAATCTAAATCATTAGCTATTACTTTTTTTAGAAAAAAAATTAATCTTTATTTCATATTTGTTATTGTTTTTACAACAATTAGTATACTTGAAATCACAAAAAATTCAATTCACGTTTCAACTGATAAACAAATAAATTGCAATAAAAACACTCGAAAAGGGTTCCAATGGATTATTGATAATACAGAAAAGAAATCATTAATTGTAGCAAGTTACGGTGATAACGGTATGTGGATTCCCACCTTTACTAACAGAGCAACACTCGGTACGCATTTACATTTTATTCATTTAGTTGCTCATATTCCTGATACTTTAAACGCATTGAAAGTTGAACGCTATTATTTTATAACTAAGTGCGACATCTCAATGAACACAGATATATTTAAAAAAGCTCAATTATTAAAAAAAATATTTTCAAATGATGAAGTCTCTATTTATAAATGAGAATTATTAATTTCAAATCATCCCCAAATATCTTTCATTTAAAATTTTGTAATGATGTAATTGATGTCCGATGATGGAATAGCCTAAAGCGAGTGTTGTTATTTTTCTTCCGCTTGCTGTTCCTTCGGCTAATAACATTTTATTGGTGAATGAAGAAAACAATTGAATGGTTGTTTCACGAACCGTTAAAAATTCTTGAATAAGATCTTTCATAGTACGATGTGATGCATCGGCATTTGCAGCATAGTCGTTCTCTTCAAAACCGGGAAGTGCTGTTGCATCCATACGAGCAAAACGTAATGCGCGATAATTAAAAATTCGCTCAGTATCAATCATGTGTTGAAACATATCTTTTACCGTCCATTTTTCTGGAGCATAGGCCTTATCACCTAATTGCTCCAATTTGCTAAAAGGAATACTTTGAATATCCTCTTTAGCTTTCACAAGACCTTCTATTATTTCAACGTCGTAAGCTGCAATGATGTAACGATCAAAGGCATCAGGCAAATAAGGAATATCAGATTTTAACATGATCAAATTATTTTTAGGTTTGAAGAAGATGCAAATTTGAACAAAATTTTAATAGTAATTATTGGATTTTTATGCCTTGTAAAAAGTATTTTTAGCATCTTCGCCTTATGAATTTTAAATCGGTAGCAGTTATTGGCGGTGGAAGTTGGGCTACAGCAATTGTTAAAATCCTGTCAAACAATGTAAATGAAATTCATTGGTGGTTGCGTAATGAGGAATCGGTAACATTTGTTAAACGTTATCAGCATAACCCTAACTATTTAAGTGATGTTTCACTCGATCTAAAAATAGTAAAACCTAGTACCAATTTAGAAGAAATAATTTCCACTTCCGAATGTGTAGTTTTAGCTATCCCAGCAGCCTTTTTAAAAACTGCATTATCTACTTTGCCTCCTACAATTTTTCAAAATAAAAAAATATTTTCTGCAATTAAAGGGATTGTTCCTGAGCACAATTTAATTGTAGGCGAATACATGAATTCACATTTTAATGTGTCGTTCGAAAATATTGGTGTTATCACAGGACCTTGTCATGCAGAAGAAGTTGCTCTCGAAAAACTCTCCTATTTAACTGTTGCTTCTCCAGATCTCAACACTGCAACTGCGATGGCTTCAGTACTTAATTGTCGTTATATAAAAACTATTGTTTCGGATGATATTTTTGGAACAGAATACGCTGCGGTGCTAAAAAATGTAATGTCGATTGCAAGTGGTATCTGTAACGGGCTAGGCTATGGCGATAACTTTCAAGCTGTATTAATTTCAAATGGAATTCGTGAAATAAAACGATTTGTTGATGCTGTACATCCAATAAAACGTGATATAAATGACTCGGCCTATTTAGGTGATTTATTGGTTACCGCTTATTCTCAATTTAGCAGAAATCGCACTTTTGGAGCTATGATTGGGAAGGGATATTCGGTAAAATCAGCCCAATTGGAGATGAATATGGTGGCGGAAGGCTATTATGCGGTGGCTTGTATCCATGAAATTAACCGAAAATTTAAGGTAGAAATGCCAATTTGTGAAGCTGTTTACAATATTCTCTATAAGAATAATAGTCCTCGTATTGAAATGCAATTACTTTCAGATAAGGTGAATTAAGTGTTTTTTCCTCTTAAATTGCTCTTTTAAGCCTACCATTTTAGCCTGTTCCTTATCTGTTTTTACCTGTTCAGGGCAATTGTTCACGGGTTCATGTTAAAAACCTACCCAAATTTGGTTGGTGTTGTTATTAATATTCCTATATTTAGGTCAACCTAATTGCCAATCAGTTCTTTAAGTTGTGAACAAATTAATACTTGTTTATAATTAAAGAATTTACTTTTTTTCTGTGTGTAATTGCTGGATTTGTTAAACCAAAACCTCTACAATGACTAAACGTTTACTCTTATTCTTCTTGCTAATTATTCCATTTCTTTCAGATGCTCAAACCTATCTGATGAGTAATTCTACTGTGAATACTTGCGGCGGTACTTTTTATGATTCAGGTGGCAATGCTGGAAATTATGCTAATAGTACCAATAGCACCATGACTTTTTGTTCAGGTGTAGCAGGTAATTGTGTTCGTTTACAATTTACAAGTTTAAATATTGAAAGAGGGTATGATTCACTTTTCATCTATAATGGTGCTTCAATTTTATCTCCAGTTTTAGCAAGTTTATCAGGTAATATTGGAACAATAACTTACACAGCAACTAGTGGCTGTTTAACTATTCGTTTTGTATCTGATGGAACCATAAATAAACCAGGTTGGGCAGCAAGTATTAGTTGTGTTAATTGTGTTACTGGTGGATGTACTTCAACATGTGTTAGTGGAATTCCTCCTGTAAATGATGCATGTTCTGGAGCAATAAATATTGGCACGTTACCTTTACCTGCTGCTTGTCCAGATGGAACTGGTGCTGTGTCTGTAACTAACGGTACAAATTTTTGTGCAACTGCAGAGCCAGGTTATGTTTCAATAGGAGGATGTCAACCTTCTGGCAATATGGCGAGTCCTGCGGCTGATGTTTGGTATCAGTTTAATATTAGCGGACCAACATTAAATGTTTCCTTAGCAGGTATGCAAACTCCAACTATTGGGCTTTATTCAGGAAGTTGTGGTTCATTAGTGGCGAGAAATTGTGCGATTGGTAGTGGTGGTTCGTTAAATACAACATTCACTGGATTAACTCCTGGTAGTTATTATATGCAAGTTAGTGGAGGTAGTTTAACTGATCAATGCAACTTTACATTATCCATGCAAAATAATTACGACTGTAATCAATGTGTTATTGTGAGTACATTAGGTGCAGTGCCGTCACCAGTTAGTGGTACCTATTCTCCTGGTCAAACAGTACAGTTTTGTTATACAATAAATAGTTATAATCAATCAGCTGTAAATTGGTTGCATGGTATTGTTCCAATATTTGGAGCTGGCTGGGATTTAAGTACACTAACAACCGTTGCTCCATTAAGTTGTTCCAACTCTGGAATATGGAAATGGTATTCTAGCCCCATAACAAGCTCACAAACTGGCATAGTTGCAGGACCAGGATTCTTTTTTGAAACGAGTATTGGAAATGCCTTAGGTGTTGCCGATGCAAATCCAGGAAATAATTTTGGTGATAGTAATACAGGATCATGTACATGGACATTTTGTTGGACTATAAAAACGTTGCCACAAGCGAATTGTATTCCAGGTGTAAGTTTGTCAATGGGAGTAAATTCATATGGTGATGGTGAATCAGGAAGCTGGAGTAATTCAGGTTGTGTTGGTGATCCTATTATTTCACTACCAGCAACCACTTCATGTTGTCCTCCACCAACTTTGGTAATAACGAATCCAAATTGTGCTGGATCAAATACTGGCTCCGTTGTAGCAACGGGTTTGGGTACTGCGCCATGGACCTATGTTTGGAAAAACGCAGGAGGTATAACAATACAATCTGCTGGTGGCGTTAATGGTACAAATACAATTAACAGTTTAGCTGCAGGTAATTATTCAATAACCGTTACAAATGCTACTGGTTGTACTGCTACTGTATCTTTTTCACTTGTGGCACCAACCGCTTTAACTACTGCGTTAAGCGTTACACCTGTAACGTGTAATGGTGGATCAAATGGTACGGCTACAGTTGTAGCAAATGGAGGAACTCCAGCATATTCGTATGCTTGGTCTCCATCGGGATCAGGCTCAGCACCAACTGGATTATCTGCTGCTACTTATACAGTTACTGTAACCGATTCTAAAGGATGTACTTCTACAGCCACTGCTGCAATAAACCAATCAACTGCTGTTTCTGCATCAATAACCGCATCAACAAACGTATCATGCAATGGCGGAACAACAGGTTCTGCATCAGTAACTGCAGGTGGAGGAACACCAGGATATACTTATTTATGGTCGAATGGAAATACGAATGCAACAGCAACAGGACTAGCAGCAGCAACCTATACGGTAACAGTTACTGATAGTAAGGGTTGCACTAAAAGTACGACAGTTAATATATTACAACCTTCCATCATAAATCTTGCTTTGAGTTCTACTCCTGCAAGTTGTGGTAGTAACAATGGTACAGCATCCGTAATTGCTGGTGGAGGAACAGGTGCATTTACCTATGCTTGGTCTCCATCTGGAGGAACAGGCGCTAATGCTAATGGATTAGGATCAGGAGGTTTTTCGGTAGTTGTAACAGATGCAAATGGGTGTACATCACTAGGGAATATTGCCATCGCCAATTCAACAGGCCCCACTGCAAGCATCTCCTCCTTTACTGACGTAACATGCTTTGGCGTAAACAACGGTTCAGCAACAGCCGCGGCTGTGAATGGAACATTACCGTATTCATATGTATGGTCAACGGGTTCTTTAACTGCATCATCTAATAGTTTATCCGCAGGGACATTTACTGTTACAGTTACAGATGGAACTGGATGTAGCTCTACAGCATCAGTAGTAATTTCTGAACCACCAGTTGTAACTGCAAATATTACAGGGAACACTCCTGCAAATTGTTTTGGATCAGCAAATGGATCATTAACTGTTCAAGCGGGTGGTGGAACTCCTAACTATACTTATTTGTGGTCTAATGGAAATGTAACAACTAATCCTACAAGTTTATTATCTGGAAATTATACTGTAACAATTACCGATGCTAGTGGATGCACAAAAACTACGAGCGCAAATGTTGGTCAGCCTGCTTTACTAATTGTTGTACCTTCATCCATAACAGATGTAACTTGTAATGGAGGAAGCAATGGAACTGCTACTGTAACAGGTGTAGGCGGATTACTTCCTTATACTTACGCATGGTCAACTGGTTCAACAAATAATGTTTTAACTGGATTGGCTGTTGGCACTTATACTGTTACTGTTTCAAATGGAAGTAGTTGTACTGCACAAACATCAATAGTAATTAAAGAGCCTGTTCCTGTTGTTCCAACAATTTCATCAAGTTCGGATGCAACGTGTAACGGTACTGCAACAGGAAGTGCCTCGGTTTCAGTAACTGGAGGAGTTGCACCACTTGCCTATTTATGGTCACCATCAGGAGGCAGTACTGCAACCGCTTCCAATATTTCTGCAGGTGCATATACCGTTTTAGTTACTGATGCCAATGGTTGTACTGGTGATGCATCGGTAACAATTAATGAACCAACAATTATCACTATAAATATTACTGCACAAACAAATGTTTTATGTAATGGCGATAATAATGGTGCTGCAACAATAAATGCAATTGGTGGAACTCCCGCCTTTAGCTATGCTTGGACTCCTTCAGGTGGTATTGGATCATCAATTACTTCAGTAACAGCAGGAACTTATACTGTAACTGTTACTGATGCAAATGGATGTACTAATTCTTTACCTGTAAATATTACTGAACCACTTTTACTAAAGGCTTCCATTACAACAAACATTCCTGTTGCTTGTAATGGTGGAAATACTGGTTCATTAACAGTTACCCCTACAGATGGTGTTGCTCCGTATTCTTATTTATGGTCAACTGGTGATCTAACTGCAACAGCTAACTCTTTAGTGGTTGGCACCTATACGGTAACAGTTACTGACGCCAACGGATGTACAATAACAAAACAAGCTTCTATTACCGAACCAACACCTATCACGTTAGTGATGGCAAGTACTTCTGCAAATTGCGGATCTGCAAATGGAACTGCTTCGGTTGTTGCAAATGGTGGTACTCCTGCTTATACTTATTCATGGTCACCATCAGGTAGTACTAGTGCAAATGCTACTGCTTTAATTGCTGGTGGTTATGATGTTACTGTTACCGATGCTAATGGTTGTACTGCTACTGCCAATGTTGTCGTTCCAAATGCAACCGGACCAACTGCAACTTTAGATGTAAGTGCTGATGTTACTTGTTTTGGTGGAAATAATGGAAGCGGAAGTATTCAAGTTGCGAATGGTCTTGCTCCTTTTTCTTATCAATGGTCACCAAATGTTAGTACTGGCTTATCAGCTACGAATTTAACTGCTGCAACTTATACTGTTACAGTTACTGATGCCAATGGATGTAGCTCAACAACTTCAGTAATTATAAATGAACCAACTTTGTTAACTGTTGCTGCGAATTTAGTTTCCAATACATTATGTAAAGGTTCTGCGGATGGTAGTTTATTGGCTGTAGCAAATGGTGGTACTCCTGCATATTCGTATGCTTGGTCGTCGGGGGCTTTAGTTGCAAGTGCTACTGGATTAATTGCCGGAACATATACAGTAACTGCAACAGATGCGAACGGTTGTACTGCAACGAATCAACAAATAATTACTGAACCTACTTTAGTAGTTGCTCAAATATTAAATACA
>JANPGA010000217.1:0-2615 GCA_031423735.1 Bacteroidota bacterium
TATATAACTGCGAATCCTGCTCCAGTTTTATGCTTAGGTGGAGAGGTAACAATTAATATTCAAACCAATGATCCCAATGGAATTATTTGGAATAGTCCATTATCTGGAAATAATGAAACACAAATTATTTCAACTCCAGGAATTTATTCTTGCTCTGTTGCATCTTGTGGCATTACCACTATATTAAATATAAATATTACACCATCAAAAGTCAAAGCTGAAATTAATCTTGGCGATTCTATTTCTATTTGTCAGGGAGACCTCCTTTCATTAAATGCAAATAGCGGAATGGCTAGTTATTTATGGATGCCATCAGGAAATAATTCGCAAAACTTTGTTGTTTCTAATTCTGGAAATTACATCCTTCGTACCGAAGATTTATTTGGTTGCTTCGCTTTGGATTCTATTCAAGTTGATACTTTTCCAAAACCATTATCACCTACGGTTATTAATGATTTTGTTTGCTTAGGAAACCCTTCTTTGTTAGTCGCTTCAGCAAATGGTCCTATTTCTTGGTTTTCAAGCTCAAGTGCAATTAACGCTTTTTTCTATGGTGATTCATTAAATATTTCTTCCTTAAATTCAACAACTAATTATTATGTATCTGCAAATGATGGTAGATGTAATAGTGATCGTGTTGTAGTTTCTGCAACTGTAAATCCTGTTTCCCAAATTCCAATAATTACAGCAGATTCTGTCATTTGTTTTTTAGATACTTTACATATATCCGTTCCTCAATATCCTTCCGCTATTTATAGCTGGTCAGGACCAAATGGTTTTTCGTCTTCTAATAATTACGCATCAATTTTAAATGCTAATCCAATTAATAGTGGTTATTATAATATCCATATCTCAGACAATTTTTGTTCTGGTCCTTTAGATAGCATATATATCAATGTCAATCCATCTTTTCAAGTTCAAATACTTTCTCAAGGTAAAAATCCATTATGCCCTGGTGATACACTGAAAATTTATTCTGACTCAAGTTATAGTCATTACATATGGTTGCCAAATCATACTACATTAAGTACACTTAATGTAAAAAATGCAGGAATTTATTCACTAATTGCTACTGATAATTTTGGATGTACGAGTGTAAGTAATACAATCAGTGTTTCAGTAAGTACTGTTCCAGCGCCACCTATAATTACTGGCAATAATTCTGTTTGTACAAACGATACTTTAATTCTAGCTATTAGTCCTGTTTCTGGTGCTTCGTATTCTTGGTTTGCGCCTAACTCTACAAATAGTATTTCCAATGATTCTACTTTAGTAGTTTATCCTGTAAATCTAATTGGAGGTAATTATTCTGTTACTGGACTAAGTTTAAATGGATGTAAATTTTCTAATTCTATAGCAGTAAACGCAATTGCAATTCCGCAAATTACAGTTTTAGGATCTACAAATTTATGCGATGGAGGTAATTTGAATTTAAAAGTACAGAATCAAATATTTAATTATTTAAAGTGGACTGGTCCAAATAATTTCCAATCAAATTCAAATTTAATTACAATTTCGCAAGTTGATACTTCTAACCAAGGTTATTATGTAATTAATTTAATTAAAGGAGTCTGCAATGTTTTTGATTCAGTTTATGTAAGTATTCGTTCAAAGTTAAATATCGATTTAGGTAATGATACTACTATTTGTTTGGGAGAGGATTTTTATCTCCAAGTACCACAAATATATAATTCCTATTTATGGAATAATAGTACGATAAATTCAAATTCAATTCGTGTTGACACAACTGGTTTATGGATTTTAACGTCTACTTATGGAAATGGATGTATTGCCATTGATTCAATTAATATTAATATCATTAATTGCAAATTTTCAATTGCGAATATTATTACTCCAAATTCAGATGGTAAAAATGATTTTTTGGAAGTAAATTATCCAGATGCAAATAGCATTACTTTAAAAATATTTAATAGATGGGGTAATCTCATCAATAATATAACAAGCATTGCTCCTCATTGGGATGGAAAAGACATTCAAGGAAAAATTGTTGTAGATGGAACTTATTTCTATACAGTTTCGATTTCCGATGTATACAAGAGGGTGAGTGAATTTAAAGGATCTGTTACTGTTGTAAATTGATATCTATTCTAATAATATCTCTTAATAATTATTCAATGTTTTAGTGAATAGTATTTGGTTAACTTTTACCTTTGTACTATGGAAATTGCAATGAATAGTATTTCGTTAACTGTTATCAATGAGTTGAAACAGATATGTGGCGAGAAATATGTGTTTACTACCGACGATATTTTAGCTGATTATGGTCATGATGAGACTGAAGATTTACAGTTTAATCCGTCGGTTGTTGTAAAGCCAATTACTCCTGAAGAAATAGCAGCAATTATGAAGGTTGCAAATAGAGAGTTGATCCCAGTTACCCCTCGTGGTGCTGGTACAGGTTTAAGTGGCGGAGCATTGCCCGTTTTTGGAGGAATCCTCCTCTCTACCGAACGCATGAATAAAATTCTCGAAATCGATGAACGTAACCTGCAAGCTACCGTAGAACCTGGTGTTATAAATCAAGTTTTTCGAGATGCAGTTGAAGCAAAAGCCTTGTTTTATCCTCCTGATCCCGCTAGCCGCGGCACTTGTTT
>JANPGA010000218.1:0-1840 GCA_031423735.1 Bacteroidota bacterium
ATCGCTCCATGCCCGAATTGAATTTCGAAAAAAAATAATTCATTTCATCTTTTTTACATTTTCAAATTTTCAAATCTTCAAATTAGTTTCACTTCCATCAAAGGATGAATAAAATATTTATGCTTTCCATCTACTTCTAAGCACGTATAATTTTTTCGAAGTTTTTCTCCTTTCACAAACTGTTTACCATTACGAATCGAAAAAGTGGAGTTAAAGGGAATTTCTTCTAAATGTATCCATCCATCTTCTTGTGGATCATGCATCTTTAAAGCTTTCATCAAAACCATATTAGTGCAACTTGAAGCTGATGGATCTTGTAAATAATGCGCCACAGCATGCGCAATATTTTCTGGAAAAATTTTTTGATCAAGAAATGGTTTTAGCAAATATCTAAACTCTCGTTTCCATTCTTCACCATGTGGATTTACTCGATCACGATGTTTTAAAAAGCAAGTTAAATGAGCAACTTCATGTGTAAAGGTAATGAGAAAAGCAAATTGGTTTAAATCATGGTTTATAGTTATTGTATGACTTCTTCCCTCTACAGGTGGGCGATAGTCTCCATATTTAGATAATCTACTCGGCTTAATTCGAACGCTTATTCGATAGGTACGAATCCAATCATAACATACATCTACTGCTCCTTCAGGAATATATTTTAATAATGCAGTACGAAGTTTCTCTCCAGTTACCATTTTTAAAGTAAAAAAATAATTTTTAATTAGAAATCTCTATTCGGCTAATTTAAATACTTGATGCAATTAATTTGCAATTCTTCCTAAAAAATTATTTCAATAATTGATAAGCAATTAAACTCGATAAATAAGCTAACACTGCCATATACCCAAATTGAATTAATGGCCATCTCCAACCACCCGTTTCTCGACGAACAACCGCCATGGTACTCATACATTGCATTGCAAACGCATAAAACAACATCAACGACCATCCAACTGCAATAGTGTAACGTGGGCCACCTGTTTCAGGATTAATTTCTGCTCCCATTTTATCACGTATGGTCATACTCTCACCTTCTTGACCAACACTATAAATGGTACTCATTGTCCCAACAAAAACTTCACGAGCAGCAAATGAAGTAACTAAGGCTATTCCAATTTTCCAGTCGAACCCAAGTGGCTTAATAATAGGTTCAAGTAAGTGACCCATTTTTCCTGCATAAGATGCCTCTAATCGTTGTGCTTGCAAATGATAACTTATTTCGGTGGTTGCAGATCCTGCAGTCGTTAAAGAATCAATCTGATCATCAATCATACTATATCGATCTCCTGGTCCTCTTGATGAAAGAAACCATAAAACTATACTGATTGCAATAATAACTTTTCCAGCATCAAATAAAAATATACGAACCTTCTCAACTATTGCATAAAAAATATTTTTCCATCGAGGCTTTCTATATACTGGAATTTCCATGATATAATAAGCTTTCTCTTTGGCCTTTACAAACCAATGCATAAATGCCGCTGATCCTATCGCAGCTAAAAAGCCAATTAAATACAACGACATCATAATAACACCTTGTAAATTAAAAATTCCCAACAACATTTTTTGAGGAACTATCAAGGCAATTATTAATGTATACACAGGTAATCTTGCCGAACAACTCATTAATGGAGTTACCATAATTGTAATGATGCGTTCTTTCCAACTGCCAATCGTTCTTGTAGAAAGTATTGCAGGAACAGCACAAGCAACTCCACTTATCAATGGAATTACTGACCTTCCATTCAATCCTACTTTGCGCATTAACTTATCCATCAAAAAGCTTACGCGCGCCATGTAACCGGTATCTTCTAAGATAGCAATGAATGTAAATAGTAAC
>JANPGA010000219.1:0-2435 GCA_031423735.1 Bacteroidota bacterium
GAAAGGTTCATAGTTGGTCAATATGGAAATTCAAGTATTTGGAAAATTGATTCTTTGGGAAATTTAAAATGGCAAAAATATTATTTAACAAAATCAAATGTTTCAGAGTTTTATGGAATACAAGAATTAGCTAATGGACAAATTGTAGCAGTTGGATCAGATAGAGATACTAGTACACACTTTGATCAAGGTTGGATTGCATTAATGGATAGCATAGGAAATATTTTAAAAGAACGAAGATTTACCCTTGGTAATGATCATTGTATTTTTATTGATGTTAAACAAACTAAAGATGGAGGATTTATAATTGTTGGATATGTTTTTGGTGGCCCTAACGGAGAAGATGGATGGATAGTTAAATTAGATAGCAATTTATGTGATGTAGCTGGATGTGCAACAAACACTGCTATACATGAAATAACGAATTATAAGGATGAAGGAAGTGTAATTGTTTTCCCTAATCCATGTAGTGATAATTTATTTATAAAACCTGAATTTGGCTTAAACATACTTTCAGGAACTGTTTATGATATTACAGGATTGGAAATAAAAACAACCTCTTATCGAAGTAGAGAACTCTTTCAAATAAACACTTCCAATTTGTCTTCAGGAATTTACCTAGTGAAACTTAAAACAGAATCAGGATTTAAAACTATTAAATTTGTGAAACAGTAAAATACGATTTTAAATATTCGAATTCTTTTCATTATAAGAATTAAATTATTAAATTACTATGATTTGTTTTAGATTATAAAATAGTTCAGCTTATTCAAATTAGTCGAATAAATTACTGATTTTCAATACTATCATAATTTCTCTTCAAAATGCTTTACCTTCGCAGCTCTTAAAAAACATATAAAATATGAGTTTCGATCTGATTGTTATTGGAAGTGGTCCTGGTGGATATGTTGCAGCAATTCGTGCTTCACAACTAGGAATGAAAGTAGCTGTAGTTGAAAAGGAATCTTTAGGTGGCGTTTGCCTTAACTGGGGATGTATTCCTACAAAAGCGCTTTTAAAGAGTGCTCAAGTTTTCGAATACCTAAAACATGCTGCAGATTATGGTATTACAGTTTCCGATTATAAAGCTGATTTTGGTGGAATGGTAAAAAGAAGTCGTGATGTTGCTGATGGAATGAGTAAAGGGATTCAATTTCTTTTCAAGAAAAATAAAATTGAAGTTTTAAATGGTGTTGGTAAATTAAAGCCAGGAAAAAAAGTTGAAGTTACTGCTGCGGATGGCACTGTAACAATTCACGAAGCAAATCATATTATGCTTGCAACAGGAGCTCGTAGTCGTGAGTTGCCTAATTTAAAACAAGATGGTAAAAAAGTAATTGGCTATCGTGATGCAATGGTTTTACCTAATCAACCAAAGAGTATGGTGATTGTAGGATCAGGAGCTATTGGATGTGAATTTGCATATTTCTATAATTCAATTGGTACTAAAGTTACTATTGTTGAATTTATGCCGAATGTTGTTCCTGTTGAAGACGAAGAAGTTTCTAAACAACTTGCTCGCTCATTCAAAAAAATTGGAATTGAAATAATGACAGAAGCAAGTGTTGAAGCTGTTGATGCAAGCGGTGCAAATTGCAAAGTAACTGTTAAGACTAAAAAAGGTGAAGAAATTTTAGAAGCTGAAATCGTTTTATCAGCTGTAGGAATTACTCCTAACATTGAAAATATTGGATTAGAAGAATGTGGTGTGATCACTGATAAAGGTAAAGTATTGGTGAATGATTTTTATCAAACAAATATACCTGGTGTTTATGCTATTGGTGATATTGTAAAAGGTCCAGCTCTTGCTCACGTTGCTTCCGCAGAAGGGATTTGTTGCGTTGAGAAAATTGCAGGTTTACATGTTGAACCAATCAACTACAATAACATTCCAGGATGTACATATTGTTCTCCTGAAATTGCTTCTGTTGGTTATACCGAGAAGGCTGCTAAAGAAGCTGGATACGAAATTAAAGTTGGTAAATTTCCTTTCTCTGCAAGTGGAAAAGCAAAAGCATCCGGTGCTGCTGATGGTTTTGTAAAAGTAATTTTTGATGCTAAATATGGTGAGTGGTTAGGAGCACATTTTATCGGTGCAAACGTAACTGAGTTTATTGCAGAAGTTGTTGTCGCAAGAAATTTAGAAACTACAGGACATGAAATTATAAAATCAATACATCCACATCCAACAATGAGTGAAGCATTAATGGAAGCATGTGCCGCAGCTTATGGCGAAGTGATTCACATGTAAAAAATATCGTAAATTAAAAAAGCGCGGATTACAATTGTAATCCGCGCTTTTTTTGTGCTTACAATAATTAAATCAATTCCAACAACGCAACATTTTCAACGTGTGCTGTATGGGGGAACATATCTACCGGTTGCACTTTCACCACTTTATATACTTCACTCATCAAAGCAAGATCTCTCGCTTG
>JANPGA010000220.1:0-3166 GCA_031423735.1 Bacteroidota bacterium
TTGCACCAACAGATACACCAAAGGCACAATAACCACCATACTGAGGTAAATATTTTTGTGGGTTTGCTTCAAACTTATTTTTTTGATCTTTAGATGTAAAATAATACGCTAAGCCATCATTTGTTGATTTAAATTCTTTCAATCCCTTCTGAGCAATTCCAAGATCCAAATAAGAAACAGGGCTGTATCCTTGTAAAGCGATCTTACTATCATCTGTATTATGATTTGCTTTAAAGTTTTGAGCAAATCCATTACTATAGATTGCTGATATAATTAAAATTAATACTATCTTTTTTATGTTTTTCATGATTTTGTTTATTTGTTTTTTAACCTTTAAAGTATTCTTCGCTAATTATTAATCCATCAGCCCATACAGACCGAATTATTTCATGCCATAAGATTTTGCTTCCATCTTGCATATCAAAATCAAATGTATATTCAGTAAATGAAACGTTACCAGTTAAAGCTGCATGATGTTGCGTGATGCCATTTACTTTAGCAATTGCTCCAGTAAACCCTTTCATTTTATCAACCAATTCAGCTTTGTTTTTCGTAACCGACCCATCGAAATCAGCGGTTGTTGCGCTTAAAGCAAAGTATTTTTCAACTGCTTCAACAATTTGACCATTCTTAACCATTTCATTTTTGGCTAAGAATATTTCATTTAAATTTTGATTCATATTCATTTTTTGTTAATTATTTTGCCATTATCGACGGTGCAAAAGTGCCTCACTTCTGTTACCTGATTGGTACAAAAATCAACTCAATGAATGTACTTTTTAAAAAAACTAATATTCAGAAGGGATCTTACCGGTATGTTGCTTGAAAAAGGCAGAAAAATGATTTGGCTCTTTAAATCCAAGTTCGAAACCAATTACATTAATAGGGATTTTTTTAACAAGCATTGCTTTTGCTTCACATAAAATACGATCCACTATTAAACTCTTAAGTGATAAATTAATTTTTTTGTGTGTTTTTTGAGCTAATGCATTTACTGAAATATTAAGCTCACTTGCGTAAAAATTTAAAGTATGATGCTCCTTATAATTTGAATTTATTAATAAAATTAAATCGCTAATAAAAGTATCGCGCTCGTCATATTCAAAATTATCACGAAACTCAGTTGGAGTTAATTGAGTTTGCAATTTAAAAAAACGATTGAAATATGTCGGATCTTTAAATCCAAATTCATATGCAATTTCTTTTGTTGTTAAATCAGAAAAAGCGACTTTTCGCTTTGCCTCCAATAGTAATTTATCAGAAGCCAATTTACGAAGTGTATTATTTAATTTTTCTTTTAATAGAAGATTTAAATGATATGGTTTTTCATTTAATTGTCTAGAAATAGCATTTACATTAAATGGTTCTCTAAATTTTTCGTCAATAATTTCCTTCATTTCAAAAAGCAATACTAAATCATTATTTGAAACATTAAATGGATTTAATGATTCCCATTGCTTTATAAATTCATGGATTTTAGGAATATTATTTTCATTTATTTCTACAGTAGTAAGTTGGTTTGGTTGGATTATTTTAGTTGGATTAATTTCAATTTGACCTAGACTAATAATATGTTTAAATAAATATCTAGCGTTTTTTATTTGCGCTACAGTTTCATTTGGGAATTCTATACGAAAGATTGAATAACCACCGGAAAGCAACTGAAAATATTGACCAGGAGACAAAAAAATAACTCTATTAGCAGTGTAACTGTAATTTAAAAAATCAACTTGAAATAACCCATTTCCTTTTACAAGAATGAAAAATGTATATTTCTCAATAACATAAATCTTATTTAATACAGGATTGAAATTTGCTTTCATTTACATTGTTAATTCTTATACAAAGTTAATCATAACCTTCTTAATAAATTAAAATAAAAAAACGGATACTTTGTAGTACCCGTTTATGCCAATAATTTATTACTTTTTTAAATCAAAATCCCTGCGATTGTTGCTGATAAATATGAAGCTAATGTACCACATAATAATGCTTTCATTCCTAGCTTAGCTAAATCAGCTCTACGTGTTGGAGCAATCTCACCGATACCACCAATCTGCATTCCTACACTCGAGAAATTAGCAAAGCCGCAAATTGCAACCGAAACAATTAACAAGCCCTTTTCAGAAACTATCGGAACAGATTTATTTGCAAGATTTTGAAATGCTACGAATTCATTGATCGAAAGTTTTTGCCCAAGTAATGTAGCAACACTATTAACATCTGCAGAAGGAACACCCATTGCCCATGCTAATGGATAAAATATTTTTCCGAAAATCCAGTTTAACGTTAAATCGAATGATGGATTAAAAATGTGTGCTACAAATGTTAACATCCAATCTACCATAGCTATTAATGCAATAAAACCAATCAACATAGCAATCACATTCATTGCAATTTTAAAACCATCACCAGCGCCATGAGAAATAGCATCCACAGCATTTATATAAGGACTCTTCACTTCCAGCTTTACCTTACCCATAGTTTCACTAACTTGTGTTTCGGGAAAAACAATTTTTGAAATTACTAAAGCTCCAGGAGCTGCCATCAAACTTGCTGCGATCAATTTTGGAGCTAAATCAAATCCTGCTTGCGCACCCATATTCACATACACCACTAAAATCCCTCCTGCAATACAAGCTAAGCTTCCACTCATACTTGCCAGCAATTCACTTTGTGTCATAGTTGGTAAATACGGACGAATCATAACTTGTGCTTCTACTTGTCCAACGAAAGCACTGGCTACATTACTCAGAGCCTCCGCACCACTTACACGCATTACAAAATTCATTGCACGTGCGATAACAGAAACAACTCGTTGCATTACACCAAAATGATACAGAATTGCAACAAGCACACAAACAAGAATAATAGTTGAGGTAACATTGAACGCAAAAACAAATCCTCCATTAATATAATTCCCAATTGTGCCATCAAATTTAGAAACAGCAATTCCTCCATAAACAAAGGATGCTCCCTGACGTGCAAATTGCTCTATTTTTTCCATTCCATGTCCTAACTTTTGAAAAAAGGCTGTAACAGGAGGAATTTTTAATACTAAAATCGCAATCAGCAATTGCAAAGTGACCCCACTTAAAACCAACCTATAATTGATTGCTTTTCTATTATTAGATGCTAAGTACGCAATACTAAAGATGAGCGCTAT
>JANPGA010000221.1:0-3845 GCA_031423735.1 Bacteroidota bacterium
ATTCCAATGTTCGGTATTCTTTGAGCTTCATCAATAAAAACTAATGTGCTTTTACCAATTATTGTTTTGAGTTGTTCTGTGTTCGGATTGGTTAAAAGTTCTCTTACCGTAGGATCGTCACCATCTAAAAACAAATGCTCCTT
Source organism: Bacteroidota bacterium (assembly GCA_031423735.1). Lineage (GTDB taxonomy): Bacteria > Bacteroidota > Bacteroidia > AKYH767-A > OLB10 > JANXSD01. The sequence goes on from JANPGA010000221.1 coordinate 144, forward strand.
GCTAGCAATAATACTTTTTATGAGTGTTGTTTTTCCTACTTGCCTCGGACCAATAATTATGATCGCCTTTCCTTTGCCAAATTTGGCTACGATTTTAGGCTCAATTATTCGATTAAACATGCTATTTAATAATCTATTCACCAAATATACACCTTTTTGGTGAATACGATCACCATTTATACACCTTTTTGGTGAATATGTTCACCATTATGTGGTTTTTATCCTCTCTTCTGATTGAGGTATCTCGCACCAGCAGCGTAAATATAAGGCCTATTTTATTGATAATAAACAGAATATCCCATCAGCCCAGAAAGGCCGTAATCTTTTCTTATGCGAGAAAAAAGTCAATCAACCATGGATAGTTATATTCCATCAAAAGCTCTCACCCTCCCACTCCGCATAAAACTGCCTCAAAAAATCTTCCATAAAACGATGGCGCTGCTCCGCTAACTTTTTGCCCGTAACAGTACTCATTCGATCTTTAAGCAAAAGAAGTTTTTCATAAAAATGATTAAGCGTTGGTGGAACAGCAATGTTTTTTAATTCTCCGTCTTGCTATATGAATATTTTGAATATCTCATTCATTTGTTACGAAGATAAATAAATCATTTTGCCAAGCATTGGAATAATGTACAACATAGGTAATAGTGTTACATGTAACGTCTTGCTTATTGGCGCAAAAGGCAAAACAGCATTTTATGGTTTAAAAGATTAGTACCTTCACGCTGATTTATGCTCTATTTACAATTATTTTTTTACCGAACCTTTTTGTTAGATCTATTGTCAATTAATGCAATGATAACGACGTCGTTTTTTCTTACTTCGTAAATTGCAGAAACATAGTGATGTATTAAGCCAATTCGGTACCGCTTTTTTCTTTTGCTTTGGATAAATGATTTCGGAAAACAGGATATAGTGAATTCAAAATCCTAAACTTGGTCGAAGATTTTTCCCGCTTCTTTAAAAGACCATTCCGTTAATAGATAATTGTAAAAAGTATCAAGATGTTCTAACGCCTTTTCAGACCATTCAATGTTTAACGGTCCGTCCATATTTCTGCCATACAGATTTACTTGAAATAGTTTTACCCTTTTTTACGTCATCAATTCCCTTCTCGATTTCTTTAAGTTGTTCATCTGACAAGGTGTCCCACCAATCAGTATTTTCCTGCATATTTTTAAAACGGAAAAGTGATTGCAAAATTTGCTTGTCGTCAATGGAAGTCAACCATTGTATCAATTCAAGCTTTAACTGTTCTGATTTCATAAGGCTAAAGTAAGGAAATTCCTGAAATAAACAAAGCTCCAATTGTTTAGCGCATTAATACTAATGACAGAAGGTGTTAAAGAATTAAAAAAAGAAGGTGTAAGAAGCACCACTGTTCGTTAAGGCACCACCGTTTTACATCCTAACCAAAGGTTGTTAAAGGCGATGTCACTCATCGTCATTGTATGATTAGTTTTGTTGAATAAATATTTCTTCTGTCGCCAATATGCACAAAGTACATTCCTCTTTTAAGTTCTCCTTTTTCAAGAGTTAATTGTTTTCCATTAAAGATTATTTTTTTTACTTCCTCTCCTAAAATGTTCGTTAAAGTAATTACAGAATTATTTTGTTCTTTAAAAAAAGTAAGATGTGTTTCAAAAGAGAAAGGATTTGGAAAAATTGTAAATGAGTTTGTAAATTTCAATTCATCAACACTTAATGGAATTGGAATTATCGGTGCAATGCCACATGAATCCATTCCCTTTTTATAGTATATCAATCGTCCTCCTTCTTCACAATAAGGAAAACCCATTGAACATGTATTATAATAATGTTCCTTTAATCCAATTCCTGCTCCGTAAACATCAAAACCATAAAATGGTTCAAAATAAGAATAGCACGAATCCATCAGTTGAGGTCCATTGCCCATAGTATCGATTCTTATTATACGCCTATTGCAAAAAGTAGAATCAAAATAAATTGTGTCAACCCAAGTCCCAGTGTAACCAGCAGTATCAATACAACCCGAATACCAATAATGGAGTTTAGCTCCCAGCCCTGCACCAACGGTATCATTTAAGTTGGTATAAAAAAATGTTTCTGATAAAGATGTGTCATATACTGCTAAACATGTAGCACATCCTGGTGGTGTGTAAGAGTAAACATCAGCAATATAAAAAACAGTATCAAGTGTTGAACTAAAATACTTGCTTGTTATTATTGTTCTTGAATACGTTGGTGGAGCATAGTACCCCCCAACTTTAAAATCAAATATATCACCAATATCATAATTATATATTTCTTGCACTGTCATTAAAGATTGAGATTTACTTTCTGTTAAAAAGAAAGAAAGTAGAACAACAAGAAATAGACTTTTTTTCATGATGTTATTTGTTTAATGTTCAATAGAATTCCAAAAGTACGAATTTAGTAGGTTCGCCAAGCATAACAAGCGCGGCTTGGTGAAGTGCGCCTCGGAATAATATAAAGATACGCAATCTTTAATGGCACATTTCCATTAGTTGCCCTGTTTAAGCAATTGCGTCAATAAAAGGCCAACACTGATGTTACCAATACGATTTATTTTTCCTGTGTTAAACGAAATTCCGTTCATTGGTTGCTGATTAAAATCACTTAATCCAAAACCTGACAATGTATAGAAAGCGGGTTGCTTATCGTTTTCCCAATTTAACCACATTGCAGCACCTGTAAATCCGCCTTTACTAACTTTAACTTCTTCCTTTTCCTTCAAAGTAATTTTAAAATACGTTCCTGATTTTATTTCTTTCTTCTCTCCATTAATATTGAATGTAATTGAATTGTCATCATCTCGTTCATTACCAAAAATGAAAACAATATTCTTTTCATGATTAGCTGAGTTTTGAGTTAACACAGAGTCAGAAGCTACATAACTGTCAAGTATTAAAATTGCTTCGCTATTTAAAGGATCTCTTGTAAATGTTTTTATCTTGTAACAATTTGCTCCCATCTTATTTGCTTTTTCACGAATTGCAAAATACATATTCTCAATAACTGATTTTCTATTCTTATCTTTTGCAAGAATGGTTGCAACAAATTTAATCTTACTTGTGTCAGTTGCTGGTTCAATGAAAGCGTATTTCTTTCCTTCGGGCAAATTCTCTAAATCTGATTTCTGGACAACTTCTGTTTTTTGAGAAAATGAAACGGTTACAAATAATAAGCAAACTAAAGTTAAAAGCACTTTAGCCATTTTATGTTTTATTGTTGCGAGTTTACTTTTCATAGTGTTCGATTTTAGTTGCTTACTATATTTTCGGTTTTCAGCTACTCCGCGTTAACATTTCCGTTAGACAGTTAAGCATTTCCGATAACTCTTAATTTACAAAAAACCACCTACACCTTACACTCCCACTCCGCATAAAACTGCTTCAAAAAATCTTCCATAAAACGATGTCGCTGCTCCGCTAACTTTTTGCCCGTAACAGTACTCATTCGATCTTTAAGCAAAAGAAGTTTTTCATAAAAATGATTAAGCGTTAGTGAAGAAGTAATCCTTTTTACTACGCCTTCTTGCTGTCTGAATATTTTGAGTATCTCATTTATTGGATGAAAAAATAAATATACGTTTTTTTCGTGCATTGGAATAATGCACAACATCGGTAATAGTATTAAATATAACGTCTTGCTTATTGGCGCAAAAGGTAAAACAGTATTTAATGGTTTAAAAGATTAGTA
>JANPGA010000222.1:0-3339 GCA_031423735.1 Bacteroidota bacterium
TGCATAAGTAGTTACTGTTTCAGTGATAGAGGTCGGTTTAGTAGCTGTTTTAGTGCCATAAAAAGTAGGGCCAACAATATATGGATAAGACGAATTCCAACTAACATCAACTGTTGCAAAATAGGCATAAATACCATCAGGATATTCAGGTGTTACACAAAATCTTCCGTTATGTATGTCTAATGAATCTTGATTGGTTGGTGATGGTGTTACAAATTGATAGTCTTCTTTAAAATAACCAATAGGGTAGGTAGTACTTACCGCTGGACCAGCTGTAACAGATGCTCCAGTATATAATGTATTTCTTACTGTAATATTTCTTTTTGTCCAACTTGATTTCATTCGAACAATCCCACCTGAACCATCTTTGTTTTTGTATCCGTAAGCACCATAAATTGGAAATCCATCATAAGCATAACCAATTAATGGGGAATGTTTTGTTGCATCAATAACATATAGCCCATCTGCATTATACAAATTACAAATAGTAGAAATTACAGTTAAATCTAACTTAAAAGCGCTCGGATTTTGATGGTGATGATAATTTGTACCAGCAGGATGTCCCTTTGAACAATCAAATCCACCTTTCTCGCCAACTACAGCATCTCTATTCCAAACCCCATCTCCTGCTCCTCCATAAGGGCCACCTTTCAATGATAATGTGGATAATTGCCAGGATGCTCCATCTCGATAATCAAACAAGGCAACACCATTTATAAATATGCCTATATTTCCACCCGTTGTTGCTGTTAATGTACCTGTATTTTGTACTGGAAATAATGAGATTTTAAAAATCGCATTTTGACTTCCTGCAAGATTTGGATTGCCATCTAAAAAAGGACCAGTTATATACGATGGAATTCCATTAGTACTTACGTACACCCAATTAGCTGAATATTTTACTGATTGCACATTGGCTAATACTGCATCTGTTATGGGCGTTGAATTTCCACTCACATAATGTCGTCCAGTTATTCCAGTAGTATTTCTCAACCACGAAGTAACGGCAGGTGAGCTACTCTGTGATTTTGCGTTGATTGAAAGAAAAAGAAATGTAATAATTAAGGGCAGTGATAAAGCTTTCATTTCATTATATCTTTATTCTCTTTGACGATTTTGAAAAGAATATCCTTCGCTAAATATTATTGTTTAGCTAATTTAATATGATAATTTAAATTGTTGATGTTTGATAAAAAATATACCCCTTTTTCCAAGTAAGAAAAATTCTGTTTCTCTATTTGTTTCCCGGAATAGATTACTTGTCCTATAGAGTTTGTTAATTGGTAGAATTGGTTTTTTATTTCAGATTCAATATGTATATAAGAAATAAAAGGATTTGGAAATACTTCGATAGAATTTTTTGATAGTATTGTTTTTTCTATTCCTACTCCTGCATTGCAAAAAATTCCTACTCCAGCTAAATTTGTCATCTCACTACATAAATAGTTGTAATTTGTTAGATCAGTTGATGTTAATGTAGTATTCAACAGATTATTTAATTCAAGTGAGTCAATTGAAAGATTATAAAATTCTTCTTTCCCATAGTCAAATCTAATTAATTTGTAATCCATATTTCTCATCGCTTTTCCATCACTTGAATCTGGCGTTAATTTAAAATTCTCACAAAATGACCACGGTCGAATACTGGAACTAGTATTAGTTATTATAGGCATAATACTTTTGCTATCCACTGGCTTATTTGATGGAATTTGTGTAGGCCAATTGGTATATCCAAATAAATCTAAAACTGTTGCAAAAATATCTGTTGTGTTTATTAAAGCATCACTTTTACGATTAGGATTTATTACTGATGGCCCAGAAATAATCATGGGCACATGAACTCCATATTGATAGATTGTTCCTTTGGCACGACTAGTATCAGCAATTTGAGCAGTACGAGGTGTATTGCCATTATCTCCTATGAAAATGAAATCAGTACTATCTAATTTATTTATTGCAATTAAAGAGTCTCTTAATCTTCCAATTTCATGATCCATTGCTTGAATCATTGCCTTAAAATATTCTTTTGGATGTGCATTAATATCAGGTTGTGTACCGGTTAATGTTGTATAAGTGTGTAATCCAGTTGGAGGCAAACTTAATGGCTCATGTGGAGCGTTAAATGCTAGCCATAAAAAAAATGGATTCGCCGGATTGTTAGAATTTATCCAGCTAACTGCATTGTTTACATTTTCTGTAGTTGCATAAGTTGTAACTACGCTTGATATTCCATTGGTATATTTTGTCCAATTTGTATAACTAGGCAATTGACCAATAAAAGGTCCTTCAAAACGATCATACCCAAGTTTTAAAGGTGCTTGTAAATTTCCTATTGGCATCGGATTATTTAAATGCCATTTCCCAATATCTGCCTTAGTAATTAATGGATTATAAATTTTAAGTAACTTAGGAATTGAAATTTCTGATGTGTCAATTTGATTTGAACCACCGATCCCTCCAACGATTCCACCAACTCCCGTACGAAAGCTATATCTGCCAGTAAGAATACCAGAACGTGTAGCAGAACATACTGGATTTGACATTACATTATTAAATCGAATTCCTTTCATTAATAACGCTCTAATATTAGGTACATCTACCGTATCTCCATGATTCTCATAAAAGCCAAAATAATCTGGACTTAAATCATCTGCAATGATGAGAATAACATTTCTTTGCGCTTTAATTGAACTTGATGAAAGCAGAATTAAACAAGCAAGCAATATTTTTTTCATAAATAAATTTTAAGTTTGAGCACTTTACTATTACAAAGGTTTATTTTATTTTTGAAAAAAATAAAATACTAATTCTTTATTCTTTAACAAATTTCTTCGTACTCATTACTTTGGTCTTGTCATCCGTTAATTGTACAATATAAATTCCTGATTTAAGATTGCTAATATCAATTCCATCTTGTAATTGAGGTTTAGGAAGCATATATAGAGTTTTCCCTAATATATTTGTAATTCTAATGTAATAAGCCGAAGCGGAAGGATCATTAAAATTCACGAACAATTTATTCGTTGCTGGATTTGGATAGAGTGAAAATTCATTACTATTTTTTGATTGTTCATCTATTCCAGTATTAGTACTTGTAACAACAAATTGTCCCATCATTCCTTCGTCTTCATGTAATGAAATATGACAATGGTACATGAAAGGGTGTAGGCTATCTGCATAGTCTTCAAATTTTGCAATAAATTTTACAACTGTATTTGTTGCTCCCGTTTTTCCAGGTATGAAAACAACATCTTTCCATCCAGCTTGAGCGGCTACTGGAGCAACTCCATTTACTGATATAATATTAAATTCTACATCGTGAATATGAAAGGGATGACC
>JANPGA010000223.1:0-23538 GCA_031423735.1 Bacteroidota bacterium
GAAATATGTGATTTCTTAAAAAATACGTTTAATTCTCACATAGAAGAGTTAATTCTATCCTTATTTAATTAGTTTTGTATATAGGCTCATATGGATAGTTTAAGTGAAAATTAGCATTATTATCCCAACCAAAGACCGAAAGGAAATTTTATTTCAAACACTGGAGAATGTTCAGTTAAGTTTGGAGGGTATTGACGCTGAAGTACTCGTTATAAATGATTCAAAAACTCAAGATGTTGATTTGTCAGGCTTTAATGATAAGTTTAAGGTAATTAAAAATCCTTCTAAAGGCGTAGCTTCAGCAAGAAATTTTGGTTCTACTTTAGCTAAATCTCAATTGCTATGGTTTCTAGATGATGATATGTGGATTAATAGGGAGATGCTAATGCAGGCAATTAAGTTAAATAATGAACAACCTAATGCCATCTTTAATTTTAATTGGGTGTATCCAACATATTTAATTGAATTGATCAGAAAAAAACCTTTTGGAAGATTTTTAGAAAGGATTGATTTTACAACCATGAAAGGGTGGTGTAAAGGGTCAATTTGGAATGATAATGATATTTTTCCAGCATCAGGATTGGCAGGGGCAACATTATTGGTTCCTGCAGTAGTTTATAAACAAGTAAATGGTTATGATGCAACTTTTCCTTTAGCAGGTTTTGAAGATTACGACTTTTCTGTTCGAGTATTAAAGGCCAATATTCCTTGTTTTATTGAACCACGATTTGTCGCATTTCATAATGAAGTAAATAAAACAAATCTTCGTGGCTTTTTACAACGTACATTCAATAACGCAATTACTAGACAGCATGCAGTAAGTATTGGTTATTTAGATCAATCAATTAAATATTCATTCATTAAAAAATATTTGTATAAATTAATTTCAATTTTTCAGCCTACCGTTTTGATTATTTTGGATTATTGGCCCAATATTAAATTATTTGATAACCTATATTTCAAAATCTGCCATTTGCTAATTGGAGCAAATATTTATAAAGGGTATTTCCATGTTAGCTAATAAATCTAAACACTTGAAAGATGGGCCTTGGCTTTATATTATTTCTCAAATTGAAAATAGTTTAGCCCTCAAATGGTTTTTTAGAGAATTACAAAAAGAACACTGTGAAATTCATATTGTTTTTTTACATACTCATATTTCTCAATTGCAAATCGCTTGTAATAAACTGGGATATTCAACAAGTTTGGTTTACTATGGAAGTAAAAAAAATATTCTTTCCGCATTTATTCAAGTAAGCAAAAAAATCATAACAATCCGACCGGTTTTAATTCATGCCCATTTATTCGACGCATCTCTTATCGGAATTAGTTCTGGATGGCTTTTAAGGGTTAAGCAACGTATCTATACCAGGCATCATGCTTCAATGCATCATGAGTATTTTCCACAAGCTGTAAAATATGATAAATTAATTAATCTGCTTTCAACCAAAATAATTGCAATTTCCGAAGGAATAAAAGAGTTGTTAATTAATAAGGAAAATGTAAATGCAAATAAAATCTCCGTAATCTATCATGGTTTCGATCTGTCCTATTTTTCAATTGTTGATGATTCACGTATTACCCATTTAAGAAGGAAATACAATATTCTCCCTGATCAATTCGTTATCGGAATGATTTCAAGATACACAAATTGGAAGGGGATTCAATACCTTATTCCTGCTTTTAAAAAAATAGTAAGTGAATTTCCAAATACTGTTTTAGTGCTTGCCAATGCAAAAGGTGATTTTGAAACAGAAATAAAATCATTATTGAATGACCTTCCAATAAACTCTTATCGTGAAATATTATTTGAGAATGATAGCCCTGCATTATACAAATTATTTAACATATTTGTTCATGTTCCAATTGATGACCATTGTGAAGCTTTTGGACAGGTTTATATTGAATCTTTAGCCGCAAACTGTACATCAATTTTTACTCGATCAGGAATAGCCATGGAATTTAATTTTTCAAATAAAAAATTTACATTTGTTCCCTATTCTGATTCAAATGCAATTTATATAGAAATGCAGAAATGTTTAATAAATTTTAATTCTTATATTCCTGATCAAACTAATAGTTTAATTGATTTAACAAAGCAGTTTTCAATTGAATCAATGATCGAAAATACGTTAATATGTTATGGAAAATAATAGCCCCTTTTTTTCTGTCGTTGTTCCTAGTTTTAATAGAGCAGATCTAATTAGCATAGCTATTCAATCCGTAATTAATCAAACTTTTTCAAATTGGGAATTGATAATTGTTGATGACGGAAGCTCTGATAATACTCGTGATATTGTTTCGTCTTTTACTGATTCAAGGATTAAATATATAAAAACTCCAAATTGTGAACGTGGAGCTGCTCGAAATACAGGTATTCGAGGTGCCTTAGGTGAATTTGTTATTTTATTGGATTCAGATGATTACCTTTTACCAGAACATATGACATCTGTTTTAAATATAATTCAGGCTAATCCTACTTTTGATTTTATTCATTTAAACTATGAGTTTAGGAATAAAGAAGGAAAGCTAGTTAGAGCCGCTAGTAAATTGCCATCTATTTTAAATAAAGTTATTGTGGGAACAAATGTTATTGGTTGTGCAGGAGTAGTAATGAAACTCAGTTTAGCAATTAAATATCCTTTTTCCGAAGTGCGATGGTTATCCGGTACCGAAGATTACGAATTGTGGTTAAGAATTGCAGCAGAAAATAAATTGTATCACTTTCCCTTAGTTACTACAGTTATGGTTGAACATAAAGGCCGAAGTATGGCTGAATTGGATATTAAAAAAATTGAAAAAAGAATTTTGTTGTTTATTCATCTTTGTAAAAACAGTAAATCCATTCGAAAATTTCTTGGAAGAAAAAAAAATTATTTTATTTCAAATCGCTTTAGTTATATCTCCTTGCATGCATCCGTAACTGGAAATACACAGCTTTCTTTAAAATATTGGTGCAAGTCATTTATTTCTTCTCCTTTATTTTGCATCAGTAAACGCTCATTTTCAATTGTTAACAATTTACTTTTTAAGTAATTCGATTCTTTGAGGCAGATTTTGTCTATTATTGTGTAAGTATAATCTTAAAGGTATTTCAATGTCAAGTATTTTTTTAGTCATTTATAACTCATCGGCATCTGAAGGCAGTGAATCGCTTTCTAATAAGCTTAAGCAGCTTTCAAATCATCTTTCTTTTCCTCTTTTAGTAGAAGATCAAAAATTGATTTTATCTGATGAAAACCATGGATTCTACCTTTCATCAAACAATAACAATATTCTAGTTCATAATATGGATATATGTTGTGGATATTTTGGTAATCGTTTGGATGATTGGTGGAAATTAAATGAATTACCCCCTTCCGCCTCTTTCATGATGACAACTACAACGGAAGCTTGTGTTTTAATGGCAAATCATGTTGCGAGTAGGTCGGTTTGGTATTATTTTGATAAGGATCAATTTATTGTTTCTACCTCTCAAAGAGCTATAATTACTTGGTTAGGATCTTTCGAATCAAATCCACATGCTATTTCTTGGATGTTAGCAACAGGTAACCTAGGTCCTAATAATTCATGGGATAAAAGGATTAAACATTTAGGTGCCTCACAAAATGTTACTCTAAGTAAACAAAATTGGACAATCGACATTAAAATTCGATCCAAAGAAATTAGTGTTGAAGAAACGTTGAATCCAAATCAACAGTTGGAAAATTTAGATGAATTAATGAATTCAGTTTTTTCATCAATAAAAAATTCAGACTCATTATCAAAATCTATTTTAACTCTTTCTGGAGGTTATGATAGTCGTGTTGTACTATATTATCTAGTTAAATATGGAAAGGATATTCCAGCTGCAACTTGGGGTTTATCTGCTGCTCAAAATGAACCAGGAACAGATTCTCATATAGCACAATTAATTGCTGAAAATTTTAATGTTAGTCATCGTTATTTTGCTACTGACTTTAAGGAACCTTCTTTTGAGCCTTTGTTAGATAATTTTCTAAAATTAGCTGAAGGAAGATTAGATCATATAAATTCTTTTATGGATGGCTTTCAGATGTGGCAGCAACTATATTCTGAAGGTGTTAGAAGTGTTGTTCGTGCTGATGAAGTTTTTGGATGGCTACCTTCTCAAAATGAACAAGATGTTCGTATTTCACTTGATTATCATAAAATGGAAGACAACTCAAATATGTTGCCTTTAAGTGAATTTAACTTGGAACCACAGAATTATCCTGAAGAATTAAATCAATCACCTTTCGAAAGTCTGGATAGCTGGCGAGATCGATTATATCGCGAATTCCGAATGCCATATATCCTAACTGCCTTGCATGATTTAGTTCAACCTTATATGGAAGTTGTAAACCCATTACTCCACGATAATTTTATCTCCTTTTCAAAACAATTACCAGATAAATTAAGAACAAATAAATTTTTATATTCTAAACACGTAACGAACTTAATTCCTAACATTCCAATTGCTCGAAAAGCATCAATTCCTGAAGCTGCTTCGATTTTAAAATCTGCTCGAATTGTTGGTTTAATGTTGGATGAATTATCATCTCAAGAATGCAGGAATTTACTTGGACCTAAATTCATAAATTGGAATCAACAAAATATAAAAGTAAATGATAATCTAGTGAACGTTACAAACACTGGCTATGCTTTAACATTGAAAGCATTTGTGCCATGGCAGCTGAAAAAATTATTGCGTAGAGATTTGATTAAGTATAAAGCGGATTTTAATCAACTTGCCTTTCGTGCTGTTATTGCCACTCGAATGCAACGTATGTTGAAGGAAGATGCTTTAGTATTTAGTACATCGAAAACCCTTTCTAATTAATAAGGTTGAATTATTATGAATCAACCTTATTTTACAATTGTAATTCCTACTTATAATAGAGCACATCTAATAGTTAAAACAATTGAGTCTGTTTTAAATCAAAAATTTAAAGATTTTGAATTAATTATTGTTGATGATGGAAGCTTAGATAATACAGAATTTGTAGTTGCTCCGTATCTAAATTCATTTGTTCACTATTACAAAAAAAAAAATGCGGAAAGGGCAGCAGCTCGCAATTTCGGAATCTTAAAATCAAAAGGAAAGTATGTTACTTTTTGTGATTCAGATGATATATTATATCCCGATTATTTGTCTAATGCGTTTGAAACAATTGGTAAAAATGAAAACGTAAATTGGATGCACCTTGCTTATGAAATTAAAAGGAATGATGGCAAATCAATTAAAATGGCCATTTCTCCTAAAAATTTTATTTTAGAGATAGCAAAAGGGAATCCCTTAAGTTGTATGGGAGTTTTTGTACGACATGATATTATTATTGAAAATCTTTTTAATGAAAATCGTCATCTTTCTGGTAGTGAAGATTGGGAGTTATGGCTCCGAATTGCCTCAAGATATGAAATCGTTTTTGATCAACGTGTTTCGTCAGCACTCATTATTCATGATGAAAGAAGTGTAACCCAAACTGATGAACTCAAATTACAATTAAGAAAATATTTATCTATTGGATTTGCGTTCGATAATCAATATGTGAAAAGTACTTTTCAAAATTATAAGATTATTATGTATTCCTATTTTGATACGTATATTGCTTTGCACCTTTTACTTTCAGGCAAGTCTCTCAGCTCAATCAAGTATTTAATTTTAGCAGTTAAAAACTATCCATTATGTGTTTTTGAACGTCGATTTTTAGTGATCTTGAAATATTTAATACTTAATTTTTTGGGCCTTGTTAAACAAGATATTAATGTACCTTTTGTAAAGTAAACTAATCGCGTGTTCTAACTATTTTTTTAACTATCGTGTTTTCTAAATATTGAATTTCTATAATATAAACTCCAGGTTCTAATCCGCTTTCATTTAATGTTAAATTATTATATCCTTTAGAAAGCGTTTTTTCATATTCCTTTCTAACTTGTTGACCATTTATATTTGTAATTTTAATTTTTACATTTCCTTCAGTAGGAATATTTAAACCAAAATTAATCAAGTCATTAAAAGGATTTGGATATACTTCAAATACTTGAAATTCTTTTCCCGTAGTAATACATTTTTGATTGTCACTAAGATCATCATCTTGCTTTCCGTTTACACTTGTGATATCAATACATAAGTAACCAGGATTGTCATTGTTGTCAACTAAAAATCTTGATTTGAAGAGTATATCTTTAGATTTGCCAGCAAGTATGGTATCCGTATCAAAAATTTCATTAATTAATGATTTACTATCAAGCTTTGTATTTAATTCGAATTTCGTAATGTCAACATTTCCTTCGTTTCTTACTCTAACTTTTACTTGCCATAATTTATTGGTTTCTGTAAACGATATTGTTTCAATGGCTAAATCAAGGTTAGGAATAAGAACATACACCGTTTGTGTTTTTTTGTTCACACAACCATTTAAAGATGTGCCGGTTAATTGAATGTTAAAAAATCCTGTATCACTAAAGGTATGAACTGGGTTGGTTAGATTTACTATTGGTGTTAAATCGCCAAAATCCCAAGCATAACTCAATGCATTCGACGTATTGGTGAAAACTACTGGTAATGGTGGCCCTCCATAGGTAACTGAAGGTGTGAAATTCACAATTGGTAATGGATAGAAACTAATGAATTTTGTTGTTGAATCTTTACACCCAACATTTGATTGAACAATTAATTTTACAGGGAATGAATCTTGCAAAGAAAGTGTTATCGTTGGATTTTGTATCGTTGATACTCCATGACTCCCAAATGTCCAATCCCATTTATTTATATTTCCTGAACTTACTGTACTAAGATCAAATAATTGTAATGCAGTATTAACACATGCCGAATCTCTATTAAATTTAGCAGATGGAATTGGATTTATTACCACTGTATCTAAAACTGTTGTACTACATGCATTTCCAAGATCCGTAGTTGAAAGGGATATAAAATACGTTCCAGAATTGACATAAGTATGACTCGGATTCGAATTAAAGGCAGCTGTATTGTCTCCGAAGTTCCATTGAAATCCAGGATTAGCAATTGGTGTTCCGATTGGAATGTATTGGTAAGATGTTGGTGTATTAAAACAATTATCTAATGCTGATATTGAAAATTTTGGTGAGGCATTTACGATAACAAATTTTTTCAAACTATCAATACAACCAAAAGAGCTCGTAGCGATTAGTGTAATAGGAAATGCACCAGAATTTAAATAAGTATGTTGAACGTTTTGCAAAATCGATGGAGTACTGTTATCTCCAAATGTCCAATTCCATCCAACAAGTGTACCCTTACCAATTGTGCTACTATCAGTTAATTGAACCGGTGTATTGGTACAAGCTTTTGAAACTCCAAAATGTACCGTTGGTAATTCATAAACTGTTAATGAATCAGAATAACTAGAGGTACATCCAAATGAATTGATAATATTTAAGGTCGCAATGTAATTGCCTGGCATTAGATAAGTATGTGAAACATTTGGAACTTTCAAGGTATCATTATCTCCAAAAAGCCATTCCCAATTACTAATAGTAGAGCCTATTGGTGTCGTTGAAATATCTTGAAAGGGTGTAGCTAATCCATAACATACATTAGAACTAGTAAATTTTGCAGCAGGACTTTCAATTACAAATACATTTTGCGTAATTGTTGAATCGCAATAGGTAGGTGAAAGTACTGTTAGTTTTACCGGATACAAACCAGCTAATAAATAAGTATGGGTAGGGTTCACTGATATTGAATCATAGGTGTTATCACCAAAATCCCAATAACGAGCTGTGATATTCTCTCCAGGCAAAACATAAGAGCTATCAGTAAATGTTACTGAACTTCCTAAACAAATGGTGTCCTTAGAAAATTTAAATGCAGGAAATGGTCTTTCGCCAATGTGTACAATTTTTTTAACTGTATCTGTACATCCATTACTTGCTGTTACAATCATTTCAACATTATAATTAGATGGAGTTCCAGTATATATATTGGTTGGATTTGTTGCAGTTGATGTATTGGTATCTCCAAAATTCCATGCATAATTAAGCCCAATTCCACTACCAATAAAACTTGCATTAGTAAATGTTGCAGTCTCGCCTAAGCAGGTATTGGAAACTTCAAATCCAGCAAATGGACCAGGTTTAATTTGAATACTTTGAGAGATAGAGTCTATGCAACCATAAGTGGTTGTGACTATTAATTGTACATTATAAGTTCCTTCAGGAGCAAACGGATGAATCGGTGAATTAATATTAGATGTTGAAGTATCTCCAAACGACCATTGCCAATTCGTGATAGCCCCATCATTGCTTAGTGATAAATCTGTAAAAGGTACATCGCTGTACGCACATTGATTATTAGGAAATGAAAAATTTGAAGTTGGATTTTCATGAACTTTTATTGTTTGAAGTGTAGTTGATGAACATCCATGATTACTAGTAGTTACAAGGGAAAGATTATAATTGTTAGCTAAAGCATATGTATGTTGCACAGAAATACCCGTCGCCTGACTACTATCACCAAAATCCCAATCTGAACTAGTAATGCTTCCAGAAGTTATAGTTGATGTGTCAGTAAAAGTAATTGCATTTCCTTCGCAAGCCGCGCCTATTGTAAATCCAGAATTCGGAAGTGGATTTATGAAGATGCTATCATTATAGGTATAATCCCCAGTCGAATCTGAAACCAATAAGCTCATGTATTGATATCCATCACCATTTAAAGTAAATGAACTAGGAGAAGAAGTCGTATCGATACTAGTTGATGAGAAACAGGTATTTGGGAAAGTAAAACGATGAATATCATTTGTCCCAATTCCAATAGTAAAGCCATACCAATCAGTGCCAAACTTTTTCAAGCAAAATCCATCATCACCATTTGAAAATGCTCCATTTGCTCCGTTTAATGATGTTGCAACAGGTGATACATTTAATAAATCAGTTCCAAATTTAACTTTTGTTAATTCATTACCTGATAGGTTACCTATAAAGGCATACCATTGACCGTTATCAGTAGCTAATTCGATTTCTCTTGATCCTGGTATGTTTCCACTATGAGTTATGGTTGTTAAGGTTGCACTTGAAGATGCAAAATTTGTCCCGAAATCTAATCGCGCAATACTACCACTAGCCAAAAAGGCAGTAAAAACATATAGGTTATTGCAAACTTTCGCAATGGCAGCGGCACCTATTGTACCAGGAACGGTATTGTTTCCGATTGCTGGTGCTAAATTGGTGATGTCTGTACCAAAATCAAATGTAGTTACCGATGAATTTGAAGTGTTGGCCGCTAATGCATAATAATGGCCGTCAGACTCATAAAAATTCATATAATAAGGAGAACCTAAATTTCCTCCAGCAGTAGATATACTATTTGGAGTAGGCGTTAAGTTCAATAAGCTTGTTCCAAAATCAATTCTTACAAAATTTCCATTACTGCAAATTACAAATCCATACCATTCACCATTTGCCTTAACAACTTTAAGATCGGCACATCCTCCTATTGATCCACCAATATTGCCAAGATTTGTCGGTGGTCCTGGATTATTTAGAGGTGAATTTCCTAAATCAAATCTTAAAATAGAGGAGCCTAAATTAACAACAAACAAATAATAATCTGTTCCGTCAAAAACAAGGTCGGTACCCAATGCTGAACTCATTGCACTATAATTCCCAACAAGCGACGACACTGGTGAATTTTCTAAGTCACCAGGACAAAAGTCAAATTCGTAATTGATAGGGCCTGTAGAGGTAGTTGTATTTACTAAATTAACGCTCCCTCCAGAACATATACTATCTGGAATCTGAAAACTAGGTATCGGACATTGCCCAAATACAAAGTTTAGGTGCATTAAGAATAAAGTAATTGTTAAAAGGTAATATTTCATTGGAATTGAGTTCTAATGTTCAAATTTAGGTAACTTTTACTGTGTTATTATATAACTCAGAGCAATTAGTATACGGCAATTTGAGATAAGAGGTTTCAATTCAAATTATTTAAAGGATAATTTAAGAAAGTCATATTGAATTATAACCCTTTATTAAACTCTAGTCTATACAACTCATATCCTGTTTTTAAGTCTTTTAGCAGTAGTCGTATTTTTATTTTTTCTGATAAAATCAACTTCGCATTTCCAGTTCTTAAGAGAAAATGAATGTCATTCTGAATTAAAAAATTGCTTTTGTATTCATTAATCTCATTTTCTGATTTTGGTTGAAATTCCCCAAGAGGGAAAACGAAATTATAAAATAATCCAAGTTGCAATCCTTTTCTACACCTTTCTTCTTCACAAGGAAAAGCATCTATTTCAGAAATACTTATCGGTGTAATTGAACTTGAAATCTTCCCAATCTCTGAAAGTGGTATACTGAAATTAGGATAACAAGCATATGGATCTTTATAATCAGAACTATTTCGAATAAAAGCTATTTTCTGATTGTTTTCTTTGTTAATTATTGTGAAAAAATCCTTTAGAAATTGGTTGCTACTTTGATTGCTGGTTGTTTGTTGTATTTGCTCTTTAAATGTTACGGAAGTTGTGTAGTAAGACAAAAACAATATTATTATATAACTAAATTTCAATAATTTATTTGTTAGAATTTCATTCAGAAATTTTGCGGCAATAAAAATTCCCATAATAAGTATAAAACTCCTCGCAGTGATAGAAAATAACTGTACCGAGTTTAAGGTGTTGTGTAATAATGACCAAGAAAATGCTCCTCCAAATAACAATAATATAAAGAAAAGTAAAACCACTTTTTCTTCCTTTGATAACAAGAAAATTTTAATTCGTGTTTCTTTGACTAAAAGCAATGGCACAACCCATATAAAAAGCAAATAGATAAGCGATAAAATACTTGCTCCAATGATGTTTACCATTACGCGCAAATTGTCAACATGGGTTATTATATCTCTTAATGCATCTGATATTTTTGCCGAATCACGAGCTATTGATGAGCTTAAACTAGTATTGTAAATCCCTAATATAAATATCGATGTAAAAAGGAATAATCCATAGTTAATAAAAAACTTGGAACTTGTTAAATTGTATTTTTTCCGAAAAATATTTAAATAAATGAATATTGCACTAATTGCAATTAAAAGGGCAGGTGTGATAATGAAATTCATAATCGGAAGAAGGCTTGCATATAAGAATCCTTCAGCATATTCTCCCTCACGAAATTTTAATTGAACCGCACATAGAAATAATAAAGGAGCACAAAATTTTGCTTCATTATAAGAGAAAACCGAAGCAAATACATGATTGAAATCGTTAAGTATTTTAATGTTAAAAAATTCAATTATGTTGATGCCCCCAATAGTTGTAATAATTAGAGCAAGAAGTATACTTTGTATATACTTTTTTGAAATTTGTTTCGAACTAATCAATGCAAATACTCCTGCAACTAATACTACATCAATAATACTCGTTGTAATGCATAAGAAATTTTTTAAACTAGTTTGAAAATTGTTTTGAGTGAAATTCACAAATGAATTCAACCATAATTCAAAATAGTGATATGGAGTTATTCCATGATATTTAGTTGAATAAATATTGAATATATGAAATTCGTTTTCTTGTCCAGTTAAATTTAAATAATATGATATTTTAGCATAAAAGGAATAGTCCGGATAAATCGATTGAAAAAAATAAAATAACGACGATTTAAATGTAAAAATTAATGCTAAGAATGTTATAAAAAGAAGATGAATTTTATGAGAACTTAACTCGATATTTTTTGAATAATCTTTTTCTTTTTTTTGAAATAATAGCATTAAAATTATTGGTATGGAAAGTAAAAATATGCTTTTCCCAATGCAAATTATCAAAGAATATAAAACTATACAACTTATTAAACCAAGCAATAGATGAAAGAAAAGATCATTCGTACTTACAGTTTTTTTATTGCCAGAAATTAAGCAGCCAACAAAGTAGAATACAATTAATAGTAAAGTAACAAATGTAAATTGTATTAACCAGTCAAGTACTGAGAAGTTAGCAAGTAATTGTAACATAATTCATATAATTATTCGTCGAATATAAATATTTTAATGATGTTGTAAAGCTATATCTTCTATTCGTTAGATTTTCGGTTAAAATAAATATTTGTTTTGGTAGAATTTAATCATTCATATTTTTAATATTTGCAATTATTGATTTCTACATTCTATATACAATTTTTAATCTTTCATCATGAAAAGTGATTTCTTTGAATTACTTATTGCAACCAATAATCAGCATAAATTGGAAGAAATAAGGAATATGATACCAAATTATATAAGGATTAAGTCATTGGCTGATGTTAATTTTTCTAATGAATTGCCTGAAACCTCAGGAACGATCTCTGGTAATGCACTTCAAAAGGCTCGATTTGTATGGAATGAAACCAAGAGTAATTGTCTTTCTGATGATTCAGGGTTATGTGTTACTTCATTAAATGGTGAACCAGGTGTAGATTCAGCTATTTATGCAGGTTTGCCAAGAAGCGATAGTGCAAATAATTCCCTTCTTTTAAAAAAACTAGAAGGTAAATCTGATAGGAGAGCTGAATTCGTTACAGTTATGTCATTAATTATTAATGGTCAAGAGTTAATTTTTGAAGGCAAAATAGAAGGAACTATCAGCAAAGAA
The DNA here is from genome assembly GCA_031423735.1 of Bacteroidota bacterium. GTDB lineage: Bacteria > Bacteroidota > Bacteroidia > AKYH767-A > OLB10 > JANXSD01. The sequence goes on from JANPGA010000223.1 coordinate 12,609, forward strand.
CCTCTTGGAAATTCTGGTTTTGGATATGACCCTCTTTTTATCCCCAATGGATACAGTTTAACTTTTGCTCAAATGGGAGAAACTGAAAAAAACAATATCAGCCACCGAAAAAATGCGCTTAACAAGGTTTTAGCTTTTCTCAAGGTTTTTAACAATCAATAGCTAGTATTATTGTTATTCTATTCGTTACTATTTTGTGTGCTTTGATTAGAAGTCTTTACCTTTGTCAGGCATGGAAAAAATTCGTATTGGTGTTCTATTTGGTGGTACCTCACGTGAACGCGAAGTTTCATTCGCTGGCGGTCGTACTGTCTTTGATAATCTCGACAAATCTATTTTTGAAGCTATTCCGTTGTTTATCGACAGTTTTGGCAATTTCATAATTCTAAATTGGGAATTTGTTTATAAGGGAAGTATTCGCGATTTCTATCCTCCTGCTGATAGCATTCCTCAAAGTGTTCATGAATTTCAAGTATATGCCGAAAGTTTAGGAGATCTAGATAAATCTGATCAACATAAACTTATTCATAAAGTAGGTTCACGAATTGAACCTTCTGCCTTGTCCAACTTAATTGATATGGCTTTTTTATGCATCCATGGTTCGGATGGTGAGGATGGACGGATTCAGGGATTGCTTGAATATCTTCGAATACCTTACACGGGTGCAGGCATTTTGTCTTCAGCAATCGGAATGAATAAAGCTGTGCAAAAAATGTTCATGTCCAATGCAGGTTTTGATGTTCCACAGTTTACCACTATCGAAAGAAATCAATGGATAAAAGCAAAGGATAAATCTAGTTTTTATACGAAACTTCAAAATGATGTCGGTTTTCCCTGTGTAGTAAAATCGGCTAACCAAGGTTCCTCTATCGGAATTACAATTTTAAAAGAAGGGAATGAAAGTGCTTTTAAAAATGCAGTAAATCGAAGTTTTTTTATCAGAGAAATCCTTAAAACGGATTGGGATAAGCTAACTTTTGATGGAAAAGTTTTATATGTTCGTGAATTATGTGATATCAGAGAAGGTATAGGACTGCCATTGAAAATCGGAGGTCGTACTTTTTATCACCCAGAAGAATTACTTTCTGCTCTCATAGATCTTTTTGCTGAAAATGATGAAATTATTTCGCTCTCAAGTATTGATGGTGAAAGTGAAGTAATTATCGAATCTTTTATCGAAGGAAAAGAGTTTTCGTGTATTGTAATCGAAGATGAAAATGGATACCCCGTTGCTTTACCTCCAACCGAAATAAAAAAAGGTAAAGAATTATTCGATTACCGCTCAAAATATCTGCCCGGATTATCTCGAAAAATAACACCAATTCAGATTCCTGAGGATGAAATTAATGCTATTCGAATTTCTTGTGAGAAGTTATTCTCATCTCTTAAATTTAATGTTTACGCTCGAATAGATGGTTTTATCAATCCGAAAGGTAAAATATTCTTGAATGATCCGAATACCACTTCGGGAATGATGCCAAGTTCTTTCTTCTTCCATCAAGCTGCAGAAATTGGACTTAATCCTTCTCAATTTATAACTTTTATAATTCATACTTCTCTTCGTAACCGATTAAAGGATTTTAAAAATTATCAGGTTTTACCTAAGCTAATTCACCAATTAGATAAATTAATTGATGAAGGTAGTAACTCTTCTAATTCTCGTATGCGTGCTGCTGTTATTTTAGGTGGATATTCGTCGGAAAGACATATCTCTGTTGAAAGCGGTAGAAATATCTATGAAAAACTATCTTCAAGCGATAAGTATTCGGTGGTGCCTATATTTTTAACAGGCTCTGATAATCAACATTTATTATATACATTACCAATAAATACTTTGTTAAAAGATAATGCAGATGATATAAAGGAAAAAATTCAAAATTATTCTATCCATCCCGTTATTCAAGAAATAATTTTGAAGTGTAAGAATATTACAAAACGATTTGGATCCGACAAAAGTATTAAGTCACCTCAACAATTAAACTATAGCCAGCTGGCTGAAATTGCTGATGTAGTTTTTATTGCCTTACATGGTCGCCCTGGCGAAGATGGATCTGTTCAAATACAATTAGAAAAGGTTGGGTTACCTTATAATGGTTCAGGTCCTGATTCTTCTAAAATTACAATTGATAAGTATCAAACAAATGAAATTTTACGAAAACATGATTTTCTTGTTGCCGAACACCAGATTGTTCATGAAGACGATTGGAAAAAAAATCCAGTTTCTTTTTTAGAAAATATTACCTCAAGATTTACGTTTCCTTTTATTGCTAAACCCGTTGATGATGGTTGTAGTTCAGCAGTAAAAATTATTCGTACTAAAATCGAACTTGATGCATATATTGAATTAATATTTCGAAATAAAGTTGAGCTCAATCCTGATTTTGCAAATACCCTAAAAATTAAACTTAAAGAAGAATTCCCTAGAAAGAAAGTGATTCTAATTGAGCAATTAATCACTTCCAACGGAGCAAAAAGATTTCTCGAAATTACTGTAGGAATGCTAACAGCATTTGATGCTAATGGAAACATTTCTTACGAGGTATTCGAAGCTTCTGAAACTCTTTCTGAAGGAGATGTATTATCTCTCGAAGAAAAATTTTTAGCTGGTCAAGGACAAAATATTACCCCTGCTCGATTCAGTAGTAATGCCGAATCAAATAAAATTATTTCTTCTAAAGTAAAAATTGAATTCGAGAAGGTAGCTAAATTATTAAGAATAGAAGGATATGCACGAATCGATGCATTCGTTAGAATATTTGAAAATAATAAAATTGAAATTATTTATATAGAAGTAAATTCTTTACCAGGAATGACTCCTGCAACTTGTATATTCCATCAAGCAGCAATCGCACATTATAAGCCGTTTGAATTTATTGATCGCATTCTTGATTTTGGAATAGGTCGCAAAAAATCTCATTTAGCAAGATTACCCGTTTAGTGTTATGCAAAAAGTAATTTCTTTCCTTAAGTCAAAAACCTTCTTTACTCAATTAGGCTTAACAATCATTTCTATATTTCTGATTTTATTTTTGACGTATGGTTGGTTAGGGTCATTTACCAATCACGGCGAAACAGTAACTGTTCCCGATTTGCATGGAATGAAATACGCAGAGTTAAAAACCTTCCTTTCTCAGAAATCTTTAAATGTTCAAATCTCCGACTCATCAATATTTATTCTCGATAAACCTGCAGGCTTAGTAATTGAACAAGATCCCTCGCCAAATGAAATGGTAAAGGAAAATCGTACAATTTATGTAGCTATAACTCGATCAATTCCTCCAGGTGTTCATCTCCCAAATTTGGTTGATGTATCACTACGACAGGCCACAGCAATTTTAAATTCATATGGCTTAAAAACTGGTAGTTCTATCTACAAACCAGATCTTGCAAAAGATGCAGTTCTAGCTATGATGTATAATGGTCAAATAATTAATCCAGGAGCTGAATTACCAAAAGGTTCATCAGTTGATCTTGTACTTGGAGATGGTTTGGGTAACACTGAGGTTGAAATACCACAACTAGTTGGGTTATCTTTAGATGAAGCAACTTTCGCTTTGCATAGTTCTCAAATAAATATTGGAACAACTTTTTTTGATGCTGGAGTGAAAGATACCAATGAAGCAAAAGTATATCGTCAAAGTCCACAGCCAGGTGATACAATCATACTGAAGCAAGGTGAGTCGATTGATTTATATCTTAAATAATAAATTTTATTTCTAATTATGAAAACCATTAAAAAGTATCCATTAGCACTCTTGTTTGTGGCCTTAATATTTAACTCAAATAGTTTATTAGGTCAAGAAACTCTTGTTCCGCTAAACTCCAATATTGTAATTAAAAAACACAATTTTGATTTTCCTTTTTCAGCTCAAAGAACGCTTTCAAGCGATACGTTAGATTTGCCTTTCATAGATGATTTTTCAGGAACTCAAGTGTATCCTGATCAACAAAAATGGATTAATAATCTTGTGTTTATTAATAATAACTTTCCACGAAATCCACTTAGTATTGGAGTAGCTACATTCGATGGATTGGATGCTTATGGAAATGCTTATGATCAAGTAGGAGGTAATTCTCAAGGTTATGCCGACACTTTAACTTCTCGTCCTTTGTATCTCCTTACAAAACCTTCCTCACTTGGTGGAGGTCAATATTCTATAGGTGATAGTTTAACAATGAGTTTTTATTTTGAGCGAAAAGGTTGGGGCGATGCAACAGAAAATAATGATTCACTAATTCTTCAATATTATAATCCAAGTTCTTCCGTTTGGACAAATCAATGGTCTGTTGGTGGAGCAATTACTGGAAATAATGATACCTATTTTACTAAAGTTGAATTGAGATTAAAAAATGTTGCTTTCCTTTTAGATGGATTTCGTTTTCGTTTTATTAATTATGGAGGACTTACAGGAAGTCAGGATAATTGGCATATTGATTATGTTCGTTTTTATAAGGCAAAGAATTTATTAAATCAGATGGATACAAGTCTTGTAGATGTAGCGTTTACTCAACAAGGAAAATCTCAATTGGAAGGCTATACTTCAATTCCATGGGATCATTTTAAATCGTTATCTTCAACAGCGCAACAAACTTTAATAAAAGATTCTTTAACTTTAAATTTTAGAGTGAATGATATTCAAAACGAAGATGTCGGATTTAATAATCGTAATTTCGACTTCGCTGGAAATTATGTTTCAGGGTTTGGCGCTGCAAATGGAAATATTATTATCAATCAAGTAAAAAATAAAGATCTTTCTTATTCTCTTCCTGTCGATTCTCTATTCCCAAATAGCCCTTCTTTATCCAATGACAGTACAACTTTTACTATAAAAAATTATTTTTCAAATGCAAGCACTTTCGCTGGAATAACTACAAATGATACCATCACTTATAATCAAGAATTTTATAATTATTATAGCTACGATGATGGGTCAGCAGAAGCTGGATACGATTTAGTAAACTCTCCAAATGGAAAAGTCGCAATGCGTTTTGATATTATCAAACCCGATACACTAAGGGCCATAAGGATTATGTTTGTTCAACAATTAGTAAATGTAAGTACTAAACTTTTTAATATAAAAATTTGGAGCAGTTTAACTCCTGAAACTGTTCTTTATCAAAAAGCAAGTAACCGACCCGTGTATATTGATACAATAAATGGATTTAGTACTTATGTATTAGATAATATAGTGCCAGTAAGCGGTACTATTTACATTGGATTTCAGCAAGTGGCGGGTGATGGATTACATTTAGGATTCGACCGTAATACAGCATCAAATAGCAAAATGTTTTATAATATTAGTGGAACATGGTCTCCTGTTGGAGTAGCTTCAGGTAGCTTTATGATGCGTCCTGTTATGGGCGATACCACTTTATTTGTGGGTATTGATGAGAATAAAAATGATAATTCTAATTTGGTATTATTTCCAAATCCAGCAACTAATATTTTAAAAATTAATTTAAATCATCCTGAAAATATTAAGCAGTTGGATATCCTAAATATTCAAGGCGAATTAATAAAAAGCCAATTATACGCTGGTTCTATAAGTCTCGAAGGAATTTCTGACGGTATGTATTTATTGAAAATTATTTCAACCGATGGAAGTTCGATTACGAATAAATTTGTGAAGAGGAATTAATAATGATAGAAGAATTAGCAGGTCCAGAAAATGTTGATGAAGAATTTATTGCTGATCAAGAACAAGATGAGCTTTATGAACACCATCGCATTGTTGTTGAAAAAGGACACATGCTCCTACGAATCGATAAGTTTTTAATTAACCGTTTAAAAAATGTATCTAGAAATAGAATTCAACAAGCAGCGGTTGCAGGATCTGTTATAGTAAATAATAAACCGGTTAAATCAAGTTACAAGGTAAAACCACTCGATGTAATTTCTATTGTTCTCGCTTATCCCCCTCGTGAAATTGAATTATATCCAGATGATATTCCTTTGGATATCCTGTATGAAGATGATCAAATTTATATTATTAATAAACAGCCGGGTTTAGTTGTTCATCCAGGTTACGGACATTATAGAGGTACTTTAGTAAATGCAATTGTCCATAAAATGTATCCTGATTTAAATGGAAGCCCTATTGCCTCTGATTCAATTCGCCCAGGTTTAGCACATAGAATTGATAAAAATACTTCTGGTTTAATAGTAATGGCAAAAACGGAACACGCATTGTCATTTCTAGCAAAGCAGTTTTTTGATAGAACAATTCAACGTCATTATATTGCTTTAGTTTGGGGTGATTTTGATCACGATGAAGGTACAATCACTGGTAATTTAGCTAGAAGTTTAGCTGATAGAAAAATTATGGATGTATTTCCAAATAGTGATTATGGTAAACATGCTGTTACTCATTATAAGGTTCTTGAAAGATTTGGTTATGTTTCTCTTGTCGAATGCAAATTGGAAACCGGACGTACTCATCAAATAAGAATTCATATGAAGTATATTGGTCATCCGCTTTTTAACGATGATACTTATGGAGGAAATAAAATTCTTAAAGGAACTGTATTTACTAAGTATAAACAGTTTGTTGAAAATTGCTTCGAATTATTACCCCGACAAGCTCTTCATGCTCGTTCGTTAGGGTTTATTCATCCTACAACTCTTAAAGAAATGTATTTCGAATCGGAGTTGCCAAACGATTTTAAAAGTGCAGTAGAGAAATGGCGAAATTATGCTAGTGGACAATTAAAAATCGAAGAAGCTTAGTCTTAAAATTGAGTCAAATTTATTATTGTAATTCAAATAAAATGAAAACTACCCTACAATTCACTTTTATATTTTTACTTTTTAATTTAAATATTAATGCAAAATCAATTTGGGAAATCAGAAAAGCAGGACCTGGATTGCCACAAACTATAAGTGGCGTTGTTTTAAATGGTGCTGAATTTGGAAATAATAGATATGTATGGGATGGTACTTCTGCTATTTGTGTATTTGCAACTCAAATGGCAACTGTAAATAGGGGAGATTCTATAATTGTTGCTGGAACAACCGATGATTATAATGGATTATTTGAATTAATCACTGTTACAAGTTTATCTGTGCTAGGTACAAATAAGGCTCTTCCTAAACCAGAGTTAATCGAGTATTATCAATTAGCAGAATATAATGAAAGCGCTTTAGTAAAATTAAATGCAGTTAGTTTTAATGGAGTAACTGGTAATTTTGCGTCTAATACAACGTATACAATTTTATGCAATGGAATGCCATGTCTTTTATATGTAAAATCAGGAAATCCATTAGTGGGAACATCTATACCAAGTGGAGTTAGTGAGGTTACAGGGATATGTTCCCAATACAATAGCAATTATCAAATCTTGCCTCGTTCAGTTGCCGATTTTAAATCTACAGCTTTTTATATTAATCAAGGCCCTAAAATTCAAAATATTTCTTCTAACGGATTTCAAATTACATTTTCATTGTCATCGAATGGGAATTCATTTGTTAAGTACGGACTTACTCCATTACTTAATTTGGGAGTAGTAGCTGGGAATTCTTCAACAACTAATTGCAGTGTAACATTAAGTTCATTACAAACCGCACAGCGTTATTATGTTCAATCATTTGCAGTGTCTGGTTCAGATACAGCTTTTTCTGTAATTAAATCCTTCTCTACAGCTTCTGCTACAAACGGAAATATTAAAGTTTGGTTTAATCGCCCTGTTGATATTACTAAGGCAAACCCATCAGGAAATATTGCAACTCATGTTCCTTATAGTACTATGGATGATTCAATAAATGCTATTATAAATCTGGCACAATTTACATTGGATATTGCTATGTATAATTTTAGTACTGGTGTTCCAACTTCTATTATAAATGCAATTAATGCTGCTTTAAATAGAGGTGTTCAAGTTCGGTATATTTATGATTTTGGAATGCCAAATTCTGCGTTAGGATCAATTTCTTCTTCGGTACATAAAATTGCTTCACCAGCACCAGCTTCAACTAATGATTACAATATAATGCATAATAAGTTTTTAGTTATTGATGCAAATGCTGTAAATCCTCTTCAGTCTTATCTGATAGCAGGATCAACAAATTTCTCTACAGATCAATTAAATAATGATGCAAATAATGTAATCGTTATTCAAGATCAAGCTATAGCAAAAACTTACCAAGATGAGTTTAATGAAATGTGGGGATCAAATACAACTACTCCTGATTTATTGCAATCAAGATTTGGAAACTATAAAAGAGATAATACTGCTCATGAATTTGAAGTAGGAGGGAAGTCGCTCGAAGTGTATTTTAGTCCAAGCGATAATCCAAGTGAACATATTAATACAGTTTTAAAAACCGCAAACACCGATTTGTATTTCGCTAATTTAATATTTACTGATACTGACTTATCACAAACAATTATTGCAAAAAAGAATAGTGGATTATTTATTGCCGGTTTAATAAACGATACGGCTTATTCAAGTCATACTGCCTTTGATAATATGAAAATAGCTTTGGGTTCTTGGCTTCAACTTTACAATTATTCAGTTCAAGCAGGAATTCTCCATCATAAATATTGTATTGTTGATCAAGGTAATCCTAGTAGTGATCCAACCGTAGTTTCAGGTTCTCATAACTGGACGGTATCTGCAAATACTATAAATGATGAAAATTTCTTAGTAATTCATGATGCAGCAATTGCCAACCAGTTTTATCAAGAATTCGTTTCCAGATTTAATGAAAATGGTGGAGCACTCTCTGTTCAAGAAAATAATTTAGAGTCCCATTTGACTTTATATCCAAATCCAGCAGGAAATTCAATTACTTTGAAATCAGAATTTGCCTTAAACAATAAATCCAAAATTTCAATTATTGATATGATGGGCCGCAGTGTAGAATGTAAAATTTTTAATAAATCCGCAAATTCAATATCTATCAACACAGAAAACTTACTGCCAGGGAATTATTTTTTGCAATTTACTTTTGAAAATTCCATTCTGAATAAGCGATTTGTGAAATTATAAAATTTCACCTAAATCAATTTTATTAAGTAAGAAACTAAATGACCTCAGAGAGCAATGTATAAGTTAAAGCTCTAAATGACCTAAGAGAGCATTGTATAAGTTAAAGCTCTAAATGATCTAAGAGTGCAAAGTCTAAGTTAAAGCTCTAAATCACTCCATAGGGCAATTGCATTAAGTTAAGGCTCTAAATGACCCCCGAGGGGTCAACCATAATAAAAAACAAAATAATATTAATCTTCGACTACAGAGGAGTTGTATAAATCATGGGACTAGTCAAATTTTAAATTTGAGTGATTATTGGTAGCAATCCATAACTTATTGACCTAATTTGATATTTCTAAATAAACTAATGGGTTGAATGGCTATATTTTGAATTTGGAATAATATCCTATAAAATGGAATCATTAGAATTTCTAAATCCAAAGAAAATCCACTTTTCGTTTAAATATAGGATCATAAATATGGTTCAAAATTGGGAATTTTTATTTTTTTAAAATTGTCATAATTGGGTTTTTGAATGATTTAATTAGGATTTAAATGGTTGCAATGTTAATAAGTTGAATTTTATTTTTCAGTTTATTAAAAATCATTAGTATTTAATAATCAAATATTTATATCTTGATACCTTGTTTATTAAACGTAATTACAAGGTTGTTAACTAATTGTTTTAAAATATTTTGCATTGCACCTTGCTTTAATCAAAATGAATTGTAACTTTGCGCTCCCCTTTTTAAGGGTTATTAAGTATTGTTTAAACTGATTCAGAACTAGAAATTACTGCAAGAATGCCAACTATCCAGCAGTTAGTACGGAAAGGCCGAGAAAAGCTAATCGACAAGAGTAAATCACCAGCTCTTGTGTCATGTCCACAGCGTAGAGGTGTATGTACTCGTGTATATACAACTACTCCTAAGAAGCCAAATTCGGCAATGCGTAAAGTGGCCCGTGTACGTCTTACAAACGGTTTCGAAGTAACCGCATATATCCCAGGTGAAGGACATAACCTACAAGAACACAGTATCGTAATGATACGTGGTGGTCGTGTTAAAGATCTTCCAGGAGTTCGTTACCATATCATTCGTGGAGCTTTAGATACATCAGGTGTAGATGGACGTAACCAACGCCGCTCAAAGTACGGAACTAAACGTCCGAAACCAGGTGCTAAAGGTGCTGCTGCAGCTCCAGCAAAAGGAAAGAAAAAATAATCTCTAAGAAATTAATATTCACCGAAAGGTTCATAATAAGAAATGAGGAAGTCGAAACCTAAAAAACGCATACTGCTACCAGATCCGAAGTTTAACGATCCATTGGTAACTCGTTTTGTGAACAATTTAATGTACCAAGGTAAAAAAGGTACAGGATTCAAAATATTTTATGACGCTCTTGATCGTGTTGAAAATCGCACAAAAGAAAGTGGTCTTGAAACATGGAGAACTGCTTTAAATAACGTAATGCCTACTTTAGAAGTAAAGAGTCGTCGTGTAGGTGGAGCAACTTTCCAAATTCCTCAAGAAGTTCGTCCAGATCGTAAAATTTCAGTTGGAATCAAATGGATGATTCTTTACGCTCGTAAACGAAACGAAAAGAGTATGGCTGATCGTCTTGCTGGTGAAATTATCGCAGCAGCGAAAGGTGAAGGTGCAGCAGTAAAAAAGAAAGACGATACACATAGAATGGCAGATGCTAATAAAGCATTCTCACATTTCCGCGCATAGTCATCATAATACAAAAAACAAAAACAAATGTCGCAGGACGTTAAAGACCTTAAATACGTACGTAATATCGGAATCGCTGCTCACATCGATGCTGGTAAAACTACAACTACAGAGCGTATCCTGTATTATACTGGAGTTAACCATAAAATTGGTGAAGTTCATGATGGTGCAGCTACAATGGATTGGATGGTGCAGGAGCAAGAACGTGGTATAACAATCACTTCTGC